>NZ_PJND01000011.1 GCF_002846575.1 Flavobacterium lindanitolerans | reverse complement strand
GCCCGCTTCCTTCGACCGACTACTGGTTCAAGGTACTCTACAAGGAGAACAACGCGAGCAAGGAGTTCAAGGCTCACTTCTCGCTGAAGAGATAAAGATATTTTTGTTTAGGTTATTTTGATTGAAAAAGGGAGCTTCCGTTTTATTTATGGAGCTCCCTTTGGATTTTTATAAAAAAAGAATGTAATTAGCTGTCAATTCTGATAAACTGTCCCTGGCTGTCAAAAACCAGGTCCAGTCCATTAGAAAGTTCTATGTCATAACCTGTTCTTTCAATTTCAATAGTGTTGATAGTTTGTCCGGCATAATTTGCAGTAACATAGGTTGTGATGGCTTCCGGAACAATTGCGGTAGGAACTGCCTGGGTATTGCCGTCGACATCGGTCCAGTTTCCATTACTATCAAAATCGATTTCAAAACCATTGGTAAGATAAACGTCATAAATGGAACCATCATCATCTGCTATGGCATTTTGTTTTATCATTCTGGATTCAACACCGGGAAAATGGGTCGTTAAAAAAGTTCTTGCGTTTTCAGGAAGTGCGCTAAATTCTATTACTGTTGAAGTATTGCCGTCATTGTTGTCATCATTAGAGCATGAGACCAGTAAAATTGCTGTGATGGATGCTAAAAATGCAGTTGCCAGTAAATTTCTGATACTTTTCATAGTTCTAAAATTTTAAATTAGTAGTCTATTCTTAAAAACTTTTCGTTGGAATCAAATTCCAATTCCAAACCGTTACTAAGGTCAACTTCATAACCCCAACGACTCTTGTCTATTTTTGTAACATTTGCGTCTTTATAATTTGCTTTGACATAGGCAGCAATCTTGGCTGGAATGGCTGTAACCGGAATTGCATTATGGTTTCCGTCTATTTCCTCCCAATTTCCCTTGCCATCAAATTCAATTTCGGTAGCATTGGAAAACTGCACTTTGTATTCTGTAGAAAAAATTTCCTTTTCCTTAACGATATAAGAAGGAGTTTCGTTTGGAAAATGTTTCTTTAAAAATGTCTGTGCATTGGCAGGAAGCTCAGCAGTTGTAATTGTAGTTTTTTGTGCGGAAACTGATAGGCTGAAAAATGTGCTGGCTATCAATCCCAGGATAAATTGTACTTTCATGGCTAATTGTTTTAAATTTCTACTACAAGATTACAAGCAGAATTTGGAAACAATTAGGAATAATAAAAAAAGGTTTATTTTTTCGGAAAAATTATTTTAAACTGATGGCTGTCAACAAAACTATACTTAATCGAAAGAGAATAAGTATTGGCAATCGATTTTACAATGGCAAGGCCTAATCCGGTTGATTCGTTGGTGTTGGTATGCCTGTAGAATCGGTTGAAAATAATTTCCGGGTTTAAAGGAGTTGTTGCCCCGCTATTGGAAATCGTAATGCTATTTTCATCAATTTCAAAAGTAACCTTTCCACCCTGATGATTGTGGACCAAAGCATTTTTAAGAAGATTGCTAATTAATGCGGTGGCAAGTCCTTTGTTCATGCTGAAGGATAGCGAAGTGTTTTCAGTAACTGAAATAGTGATTTCTTTATAGGCAGCCAAATCAGAAAAATCGTCTGCCAGTTGGTGAATCAGCTCATTAAAATGAACCTGTTCTTCTTCTGCAAATTGTTGGTTTTCAATTTTTGAAAGCATGAGCAAGGATTTATTTAGGCGAACCAATCGGTTTAAAGTATCTGTAATTTTTCCAATCTCGGACATCTGTTCTTCCGGCAATGTATTGTTTTCTGCAAATAGTTCCAGCTTGTTGATGCTGATGGCTAATGGAGTCTGCAATTCGTGGGAAGCATTCTCAATAAATTGTTTCTGGCTGGAATAGATGATTTCGTTGCGCTGCAACATTTCTTCCACTTCTTTGGCAAGTGTCTTAAATTCATTAATTGGAGAATTGATGGGTTTTGGCTGCATTCCGGTTCCCAATCTAAATTTTTTAAGGTTGTCCAGAATCGCATGAAACGATTTCCAGATTCTTTTTAAAAGAAAATGGTTTACAACCAAAATACTGATAACTAGCATGACATACAGTCCCAAAAGAGCCAGAGCCAGGTCTTCGAGCAATTCGTCTTCTTCAACAATAGAAGCTTTTATGATGAGTTCATGCGGATTGCCTTCTTTATCATTAAAAACGGTGGTCAGGGTTCGGATAGGCTCATCATCATCGTCATATTCCATAAATTCAGACGAGGAAGAAAATTCGTCTTTATAGGAATAATTTCCTTTTGGGAGTGGTTTTATGGTGAATTTGTTAATGCCGAATTCCGGAGTATTCAATAGTTTTTCATCAGCAAAAGCCTGCCTGATAATAATGATTTTGGAATTTTTAAGGTCATCATCAATATTGTCATACACTTCGTCCAGAATAAGCATATAAAACAAGCCGGCCCAGATTGGGATGACAGCAAGAAGCGTTATTGCCAGATAGCGAAGCGTATAATTTTGTAATTTCATCAGCTCATTTTATAACCAATACCATATACTGCCTGTATGTCCATTTCGGCATCGGCATCCTTCAGTTTTTTACGAAGATTCTTTATCTGCGAATATACAAAATCAAGATTATCAGCCTGGTCGGTATGGTCGCCCCAGACATATTCTGCGAGCGCAGTTTTATTGATTAGCCGATTGGGATTGATAACAAAATAATACAATAAGTCGAATTCCTTTCGGTTTAAGACCAGATTTTCATTATTAACCGTTACGCTTCTCTGTTCCGGTGACAGGGTTAGGTTTTTCCATACGATATGATTGTCGCCATTGTGGCTTTTCCTACGGATGGCTGATTTGATGCGCGCGTGCAATTCCGCAAGATGGAACGGCTTACTAAGGTAATCATCGGCACCCAGGTCAAGTCCTTTTACTTTATCGTCTACCGCATCTTTTGCCGATATGATAATGATGGCTTCCTGTTTTCGTTGTTTTTTTATTTCAGCCAGCAAATCCAGACCGCTTCCGTTAGGCAGCATAATGTCAATCAGGACACAGTCATAATCATAGGAACCGAGTTTGTCCAGTCCGGAAATAAAATCATGGGCAGTTTCCACAATGTATTTTTCCTTTTCTAAAGATTGTTGGATTACTTCCCGGAGTCCGGCCTCATCTTCAATGATTAAGATTTTCATGCTTTCCGATTTTATAGCTTAAATGTATGAATTGGCGGCCAAAATAGAATCAGATTTTGGAAACAATTAGGAATAGGAGAATTTGCTATACCTTACTTTTTTTAACCCGGCGTAAATCCAGCATATTTAAAGGATTTATGCCAAGACCGGTAACGTTTTTTCGCGTAAAACGGGCAACCTTATCATAAAATAAGGGAATAACCGGGGCTTCTTTGATAATTAAATCATCCATTTTTTGATACAATTCGAAACGTTTGGCATTATCGGTTTCTAAGAAAGCATTTTCATAGAGCCTGTCAAACTCATCACTCTTAAAGTGTGTGTAATTAGGGCCGTTTGGAGCAAAATTCTTGCTATAGAACAATGAAAGGTAGTTTTCTGCATCCGGATAATCTGCAATCCAGCTTGCCCTGAAAAAAGAAACTTTTCCTGTAGAAATGGCTTGCCTTAAAGTAGCCGGAGGATTGACGTCTATGGCAACGTCAAGACCTATTTTTTTCCATTCCCGTTGGAGGTATTCTGAAATATCAAGATAGGTAGCATTGGTACTCAAGGCGATTTTCGGATTTTTGTCGCCCGTAGCCTTTTTATAAGCAGCAACCAAATCTCTTGCTTTTTGGATATCATAATCATAGCCAATTTTCGAGGCATCAAAACTCGGGAGTCCGGCAGGAATCATTCCGTTTATGGCCGGAGTTCCCATTCCGTTTCGGAGATAGGTTATCAGCTTTTGCCTGTCAAACCCATAATTCATTGCCTGTCGTATTCTTTTGTCGAGTAATATCTTGTCATTTCCATCCATGCGGAAACCAAGATATTCCGTATTGAGATAAGGTCCCGTAATCATGGTAACATCTTTTTTGTACTTTTCCTGAAGTTCCCCGCTTTGTGTCAGAATTTCATCTTTATAAGACGGATGGAGTCCGGACACAAAATCGATTTTACCCTGTGCGAATAAAAGGAAACCGCTCTGTTTATCAGGCAGAAAAGTTACCGCTACGGCTTCCAGATACGGCAATTGCTTTCCGTTTTCGTCTTTTTCAAAATACAGCGGATTTTTTCTCAGGACCAGTTTCACATTTTCTTCCCATAATTTGAACTGAAAAGGACCAGTGCCAATAGGTTTTGTCCTAAAGTCATAACCGGGAACAGCAAAAGCTTCTTTTGGAACTACCGAAGCATATTTCATGGAAAGTAGTCCTAAAAAGGCCGGAAAAGGTTTCTTTAGCCGGATTTCAAACACAGTATCATTCTTAGCCTTGAAATTTTCTACATTCTGCATAATCCATCCTCCGGGCGATGCTATTTTTTCATCTAAAAGTCGGTTAAAGCTGTATTCAAAATCATGGGCATTTACGGTACGGGTTGAATCTTTACTGTTGGCAAATACACCGCTTTTATGAAAGAAAACATCTTTTCTCAAATTGAAATTATAGGTTTTCCCATCTTCAGAAATCGTCCAGGATTTGGCAAGGTCTGGTTTAATATTCAGGCTATCGTCCAATTGTATCAGGCCATTATAAAGCTGATTACACATCCAGATATTGTCCTGCGATTTTGCAAAAGCAGGGTCAAGAGAACTGACATTGGCATCCTGGTTAAAGCGAAAAACTTCATGGTCGCGATTTTCTTCTGCTCTTTTTCCGCAGGAACATAAAGTTAACGTTATCCAAAATATTGATATGTAGTATATTATTGATTTCATTTTGAAAAATATTGTATGTAAATTTGCAGGCTATTTGCAAAATGTAAATATAACTAAAGATACCAATTCCCCAATTTCCGGGAAAATTTATAATGACAGAGAACAGAAAAAAAGTTGCTTTTTATACGCTGGGATGTAAGCTGAATTTTTCAGAAACATCTACTATTGCCCGAAACTTTCAGGATGAAGGTTTTGACCGTGTCGAATTTGAAGAAGTTGCCGATATTTATGTTATAAACACATGCTCGGTAACAGAAAATGCGGACAAGCAATTCAAGCAGGTCGTAAAAAAAGCGATGAAACTCAATGAAAAGGCATTTGTAGCGGCAGTTGGCTGTTATGCGCAATTGAAACCGGAAGAATTGGCTGCGGTTGATGGTGTGGATTTGGTTTTGGGTGCTACAGAAAAGTTCAAGATTACAGATTATATAAACGATTTGTCGAAAAATGATTTTGGCGAAGTACATTCCTGCGAAATAGCCGAAGCAGATTTTTATGTGGGCAGTTATTCTATTGGTGACAGGACTCGTGCCTTTTTGAAAGTACAGGACGGTTGTGATTACAAGTGTACTTACTGCACGATTCCTTTGGCAAGAGGAATTTCAAGAAGCGATACGATGGAAAACGTATTGAAAAATGCCAAAGAAATTTCACAGCAAAACATCAAGGAAATTGTCCTTACCGGAGTCAATATCGGAGATTATGGAAAAGGAGAATTCGGAAATAAGAAGCACGAGCACACTTTTTACGAACTGGTTCAGGAATTGGACAAGGTAGAAGGAATTGAGCGTTTGAGAATTTCGTCTATAGAACCAAACCTGCTTCGCGATGAAACTATCGAATTTGTTTCAAAATCAAGAACATTTGTACCGCATTTTCATATTCCGTTACAATCCGGAAGCAACGATATTCTGAAAAAGATGAAGCGCCGCTATCTGAGAGAAGTATATACCAACAGGGTCAATAAAATCCGCGAAGTAATGCCGCATGCCTGTATAGGGGTTGACGTTATTGTAGGATTTCCCGGTGAAACCGATGAGCATTTCCTGGAAACCTATCATTTTCTGAATGACCTGGATATTTCCTACCTGCATGTTTTTACCTATTCAGAAAGAGACAATACAGAAGCAGCGGCAATGCCAAATCCTGTTCCTGCCAACATACGTGCCAAAAGAAGCAAGATGTTGAGAGGATTATCTGTTAAGAAGAGAAGGGCCTTTTATGAAAGTCAGTTAGGAACCAACAGGACAGTTTTGTTTGAAGGAGAAAACAAAGAAGGCTACATTCATGGTTTTACCGAGAATTATGTAAAGGTAAAAACGCCATGGAATCCGGAATTGGTAAATACGTTACATGAAATCAACCTGACCAAAATTGATGAAGACGGTTTGGTTAGGATGGAGTTTTTAAATGTAGAAGCCTAATTCGTAATAGATAGTTTTAATACCTGTAGTGGAATCGGATTTTAGTAATTCTGAAAACGGATTCACCATATTTTTCTATAAACTCAAAAGAATTCCTGCCTGTTTGCTTAAAGCTTACAATCAGGGCGGCAGAAATTTCAAAATACATCTTTTCGCCTTCCATCATCATCCGTCCGCCGCTTTTCCTGTAGCCGGAACGGGTAAGTGTAAACTCTGACAAATTCCAGGTAGTTGAGTGGTTGTCAAAACTTTCCTGGAGACTATACAATCCTTCCGTGATTTCGGTTTTACATCCGTAATATTTTTCGATGTTTTCGAAGAAGCTAAGAATTTTAAGGTTTTCTTCTGTCATTCGATAAAAATAATGGATTGCGGGAAACTTTACAACAAAAGTTTTGCGGCTCTGCGTCTTTACGCGAAAATAATTGCTCGCAAAGACGCAGAGCCGCAAAGAGAAAATCATTGAAATTTAAAGTTTAATTAGGGCAAACTTAAATCAGTGTAATTATTCTAATCTGTGGCTAAAACTTTGCCAGACGAATCAAATTAAATGCGGATTCCCGGAGGAAGCAATTCTTTGTAAGCAGGATTTTTTCTGAAAAAGGCTGCTATTTTCGGATGTATAGGTACTACTTTTAATTTCCGTTGTTCTGCAATAGACATGATTTCTTTTAGGAAGTCATTTATAAAATCGTCATTCTCAAATTGTTCAGGAGTGAGTATTTTAGTGAGAAAAATTTTTTTCTCCTGAAAAGAGTATTCAACCGCAATTAGTTTTCCGTCACTATGGGCTTCAAACTGTCTTGAAAAAGTGTTGTCTTTAATTTCCATAATTCAAATAAAGATATTGTAGTGGTATCGATGGTTTAAACGGCATGGGTTTTGATTTTGAAAACATTGTCGTTTTATAACTTATCGATTATTTAAAATGTTGAGAAGAGGTGTTTGGGATAAAAACCATAATTTTATACAAATTTCGTAATAAAAACCTTTTGTTGCTGTTATGATACCGTTAAAACAATTCTGATGGAAAAAATTCCAGTATATTTTATGCCGGGTATGGCCGCTAGCTCCACAATTTTTGAAAGGATTCATCTGCCTGAAGACCAGTTCGAAACCCATCTTTTAGAATGGACGATTCCGCTTGAAGGAGAAAGTCTTGCAGGTTATGCAGAACGAATGGCGAAAGAAATAAAACATGAAAATCCCGTACTTATTGGTGTGTCTTTTGGCGGAGTTTTAGTGCAGGAAATGGCCCGATTTGTAAAGGCAAGAAAAGTGATTATTATTTCAAGTGTCAAATGCAATGCAGAGTTTCCGAGAAGGATGAAAGTTGCAAAATCAATAAGAGCCTACAAGTTTTTCCCTACCGGACTGATGCAGAACGTTGAAGCCTTTGCGAAATTTTCTTTTGGAAACGATAAGATGAACAAAAAGCTGAAGCTTTATGAAAAATTTCTTTCCATGAGAGACAAAAAATATCTGGATTGGGCTCTGGAGCAGATTATTCTATGGGATAGGGCAATACCGGATGAGCAAGTGGTTCATATTCATGGAGATGCGGATGAGGTTTTTCCTCCTAAATACATTAAGGGATTTATTCCTGTAAAAGGCGGAACACATATTATGATTATTAACAAGTTTAAATGGCTGAACGAACACCTTCCTAAAATTATATTAGGAACGTAAAAATTAAAAAAATGTTTGTAGGTTTACAAAATACACTCAAAGACTAAAGACTAAGACTATGAAATTGATGAAGAAGACTGGCTTGATAGCCTCGGTTGTTTTGGTGAGCGGCATTTTAATCCATGCGGTTTCCGACGAAAAAATAGGAGATAAGGCTCCGGTAGAAAAAGGCTATTTTTTTCCTGCAGAAATTGATTTTGCCGGAGAAAAAACACCCCTGAATATTGTTGACGTAAAAGAACGCTTTGATAGGGAGTTACTGGTTAATGCAAACCTGGACGCTTCTACGCTTTTGATTATAAAAAGGGCCAACCGCTTTTTTCCGGTTATAGAACCCATCCTCAAAAAAAATGGGGTCCCGGATGATTTTAAATATCTTGCCGTAGCAGAAAGTGCATTGATGAATGCTACCTCTTCTGCGGGAGCCAAAGGATTCTGGCAGTTTATGGCAGACACGGCAAAAGAAAGAGGTATGGAAGTAAATGATGTTGTTGACGAGAGATACCATCTTGAAAAATCGACAGAAGCAGCCTGCAAATACCTGTTGGATGCCTATAAAAAGTTTGGTAGCTGGACATTGGCTGCGGCTTCTTATAATGGAGGTTTTGGCGGAGTCAATAAGCAAATAACGATTCAGGGAGTTACAAATTATTATGACCTCCTTTTGACGGATGAGACAGCGCGTTATGTTTTCAGGATTCTGGCCTTGAAGCAAATTATGCAAAACCCGGTACAATACGGATTCAATGTGGCGCCGGCAGAATTATATCAGGCAATTCCAACCCGAAAGCTGGAAATAGACAGCTCGATTACTGACCTGGCTTCTTTCGCAAAATCACAGGGAATCAATTATAAGATTTTGAAAATCCATAATCCATGGCTTCGCGACAGGAAGTTGACGAATCCGGCGAAAAAGAAATATGTAATAGAAATTCCGACAGAGGGATATTAAATAAAAAAGCCATACTGAAAAGTATGGCTTTTTTATGGTAGGTATTTCTTTTTAGATTTTCTTCAATTGTTCCTTCATCATCTTCACCTGGTCTTTAAGCATGTTCTGCTTGTCTAATCTTTTGACTTCGTTCAACAGGTTCGTAGCTTCGATTTTTCTTCGTCTTGACATAGCAACACCGGCAAGGTTTAATTTGGCAACGGCAAGGTCCATATCCATTGACAATCCTAATTCCACCGCTTTTTTGAAATGCTTTTCAGCCTGCATCAGGTTGGTTTGCGAAAGCATCAGTCCGTGAAGGTAGTTGTAATATCCTTGCTGTTTTCTGACCAAAGCCGTTTCAGGATTTTTGATATAGGCCAGCCATTTTTGAGCTCCGGCAAAATCCTGTTTTCTCAATTTAAGGAAAGCCAGAAGGATAAATTCATTTTTAAAATAAAGTAATATAAAGACCAGTGATAACAGGATAAGGAAAATCCCGTTTCCGATGTTGTTTTCTGTAAATTGCCAAATTCCGGTAGCGATAATTAGTCCGGCTAAGATGAGTTTAATATTTCTATGGAACATAATTTTGTATATTTGAGTCGCAAAGGTAATAAAATCAATTAAAAATATTTTTATAAAACTACTTGCCAGAAAAAAAAGACTTCGTATATTTGCACTCGGTTTTGGAACAGCTATTGATTTCGAACCTATAAAAAGATATTTAATTAAGATTTTTAAAGATATAAAGCAATGAGCAAAAGAACGTTTCAACCATCGAAAAGAAAAAGAAGAAATAAGCACGGTTTTATGGAAAGAATGGCTACAGCCAATGGAAGAAAAGTGCTTGCTCGTAGAAGAGCTAAAGGAAGACATAAACTTACTGTTTCTTCTGAACCAAGACACAAAAAATAATGTTTAGATAAACATCGATAAAGGCGTTACTTAATTTCAGTACCGCCTTTTTTTATACCTTGTCGCTAAATTTTAAATAGGTTCAGGGTGTCAGCCCTGCCAGGATTAACTACAACAACACACAACAACATGCCGAAAGACAATTCAATTAAATCAGTTTTAATCATCGGTTCAGGTCCAATCGTTATCGGACAGGCCTGCGAGTTTGATTATGCTGGTTCGCAATCCGCACGATCTATCAGAGAAGAAGGAATTGAAGTTATCTTAATCAATTCCAATCCCGCTACAATTATGACAGACCCGTCAATGGCCGACCATGTTTATTTGAAGCCACTGACAACCAAGTCTATCATCGAAATCCTTAAAGAACATCCGCAGATTGATGCCGTTTTGCCAACAATGGGAGGACAGACTGCCTTGAATTTATGTCTGGAAGCCGATGAAAAAGGAATCTGGGCAGATTTTGGCGTGAAATTAATTGGTGTGGATATCAATGCCATTAATATTACCGAAGACCGTGAACAGTTCAAGCAATTGCTTCAGAAAATTGATATTCCGGCAGCACCTGCAAAAACAGCTACTTCTTTCCTTCAGGGAAAAGAAATCGCTCAGGAATTTGGTTTTCCGTTGGTAATACGCCCTTCGTTTACCTTAGGAGGAACCGGAGCTGCTTTCGTACATAAAAAAGAAGATTTTGATGATTTGCTTACCAAAGGATTGGAAGCTTCTCCAATACACGAAGTACTTATCGATAAGGCATTGTTTGGTTGGAAAGAATATGAACTAGAACTTTTAAGAGATAAAAATGATAATGTCGTAATCATCTGTTCTATTGAAAATATGGATCCGATGGGTATCCATACAGGTGATTCTATTACGGTAGCTCCGGCAATGACATTATCTGATGCCACTTTCCAAAAGATGCGTGACATGGCCATCAAGATGATGCGAAGCATTGGAAATTTTGCAGGTGGATGTAACGTGCAGTTTGCAGTATCTCCGGATGAAAGAGAAGATATTGTAGCCATCGAAATCAATCCGCGTGTTTCCCGTTCTTCGGCCCTGGCATCAAAAGCAACAGGTTATCCTATTGCCAAGATTGCTTCAAAACTGGCTTTGGGATATCACCTGGACGAATTGCAAAACCAGATTACCAAGTCGACTTCGGCCTTATTTGAGCCTACTTTGGATTATGTAATCGTAAAAATACCACGTTGGAACTTTGACAAGTTTGAAGGTGCAGACAGAACGTTAGGGCTTCAGATGAAATCAGTAGGAGAGGTGATGGGTATTGGCCGTTCCTTCCAGGAGGCTTTGCATAAAGCTACACAATCTTTAGAAATCAAAAGAAATGGTCTGGGTGCTGACGGCAAAGGCTATACAAACTATGAGCAGATTATCGAAAAGCTGACTTTTGCAAGTTGGGATCGCGTTTTCGTGATTTATGATGCCATCCAAATGGGTATTCCGTTGAGCAGGATTCATGAAATCACTAAAATTGACATGTGGTTCCTGAAACAATACGAAGAATTATATACGTTGGAAAAAGAAATTTCCAACTTTAAAATAGATACGCTTCCAAAAGAATTATTGTTGGAAGCCAAACAGAAAGGTTTTGCCGACAGGCAGATTGCTCACATGATGGGCTGTCTTGAAAGTCAGGTGCACAAGCTACGTGAAGAAATGAACATCAACCGCGTTTATAAACTGGTTGATACCTGTGCTGCAGAGTTTAAAGCAAAAACACCGTATTACTATTCAACTTTTGAAGCCGAAATTGAAACGGCTGATGGTAAACGATATGTCCATAACGAAAGTGCCGTAACCGATAGAAAGAAAGTGGTTGTGCTTGGTTCAGGTCCAAACCGAATCGGTCAGGGAATTGAGTTTGACTATTCCTGCGTACATGGTGTTTTGGCGGCTAAAGAATGCGGTTATGAAACGATAATGATTAACTGTAATCCTGAAACCGTTTCTACCGATTTTGATACGGCAGACAAATTATACTTCGAGCCAGTTTTCTGGGAGCATATCTATGATATTATCCAGCATGAAAAACCGGAAGGTGTAATCGTACAGTTAGGAGGACAGACCGCATTAAAACTGGCAGAAAAGCTTTCCAAATACGGAATCAAGATTATAGGAACCAGCTTTGATGCCCTGGATTTGGCAGAAGACAGAGGACGTTTTTCAGAACTCCTGACAGAATTGAATATCCCGTTCCCTAAATTTGGGATTGCCGAAACTGCTGATGAAGCTTCGGCTTTGGCAGATAAATTAGATTTTCCTTTGCTGGTCAGACCATCTTATGTGCTTGGCGGACAAGGAATGAAAATCGTTATCAATAAAAAAGAACTGGAAGAGCACGTAATCGATTTGTTGCGTAGTATTCCTGGAAATAAGCTGTTGTTAGACCATTATCTGGATGGAGCAATTGAGGCAGAAGCAGATGCCATCTGTGACGGTGAAAATGTCTACATCATCGGAATCATGGAGCATATTGAACCTTGCGGAGTGCATTCGGGAGATTCAAATGCAACGTTGCCACCATTCAATTTGGGTGAGTTCGTGATGCAGCAGATTAAAGACCATACGAAGAAAATCGCTTTAGCCTTGAAAACGGTAGGTCTGATTAATATCCAGTTTGCGATTAAAGATGATATGGTTTATATCATCGAGGCTAACCCAAGAGCATCCAGAACGGTTCCGTTTATTGCAAAAGCATATGGTGAGCCTTATGTAAATTATGCGACTAAAGTAATGTTAGGGCATAATAAAGTGACGGACTTTGACTTTAATCCTCACTTAAAAGGATTTGCTATAAAACAGCCGGTTTTCTCTTTCAGCAAATTTTCAGGAGTTAACAAGGCGCTTGGTCCGGAGATGAAATCTACAGGAGAAAGCATTTTGTTTATCGATGACCTGAAAGACGATCAGTTCTATGAGCTGTACAGCCGACGCAAAATGTACTTGAGTAAATAATAAAAAATCCCGACCATGAGTCGGGATTTTTGTTTTCGCTAGTCAGGCAAACGTTCTCTATCGCTCTTTTTTCTGTTCAATCGATACGTAAATGTGGCATATACTCTTGGGCCGGGACTTCTGTAACTATAATTAAGGGCATAATCATCTCCTCTGGCAGAACCTTTTGAAATCCGGGAGTCGAAAATATTATCTGCTTTTAAGGTTATGGTAGCTCTTTCATTCCAGATATCTTTTCCCATTCCCAAATCAAACCAATATTGCGATTTCGAACTGTATTGGCCGCTGCTTGTAGCTCCAAGATAATTCAGGTTGGTCTGGAAATTCCAGGTTGAAAATTTGATGCGCGTGCTTTGTTTGGATAGAAAATTTTTATCCGAAACATGAAACATTCCTTTTTGTTCAAAAGTATAATAGTTTGCCTCTCCGGTAAGTGTCAGCCATTTTAAAGGAGAATAAGTAAAACTGATTTCGGCTCCAATTCTGCTTTCTGTTCCGGAATTTATAGCCTGTTCTACTAAAAAGCCATCAGAATTTGTAAAGCGGATATCTTCAAAAATGTTCTTTGAATATTGATGGTATATACTAGGATTGATGGTTACTTTTCCCCATTTAATTAAAGTTTCGAGTTCATACGAATTGGTATATACCGGATCTAAATCAGGATTTCCGATTCGGATGTTTCTTCGATCTGCAATTCCGCCAAACGGATTGAGTTGCCAAAAACCGGGACGGCTGATGCGGCGGCTATAACTTAGCTGAACATTGAAAACATCATTGATTTCATAGGTAAAGTGGGCTGTCGGGAAGAAATCGGTATATTTTTTATCAATGTTGAACAAATTGATTCTGTCGTTGCTTCCTGTTTTTGAATCTTCAATTCTAAGTCCTAATAAATAGCTGAACTTTTTGATGCTGCTTCCGTATTGCACATAGGCCCCGATGATTCTTTCATCATAATGCAATAAGTTGTTTAGGCTGTCAATAGCAACATTATTGTCGTAGGCCTGATAATCGCTGTTGATTCGTCTGATTTCACCTTTTAATCCAAATTCGATTTTAGACTTTTCGTTAATCGGTAAGCTGTAATCCGATTGAAACAGAAAGTCTTTGCTGCTTTCAATGTTTCTGCTTTTTAACGCCCTCACCGGCAAGGCAACCGGAAAAAATTCCTGCTCGGCAATCGATTCGTTTTCGTCATCATTCCAAAAATCATATTGCAGGTTGATTGTGAACTTTTGACCTTCTTTAGCAAATGTTTTGATGTAGTTCAATTCAATCTGATTGGCAGTTTGCGGTTCTCTGTAAGCTTCTTTAGCATTGACATTCCGTTCGGGATTACGGTTTTCGTCCAAATAATTAAAAGCATAGTCAACGGTTCTTCTGCTGGTGTTGTTTCTGTAAAAATAGCTCAGCGTAATCATGTTTTTGTCGTTGAAATAATAATCACCACCCATGTAAGCCGTAAATGTTCTGTTTGTTCTTTCCCTGTCCACAGTTCCGTCCAAATACGAATCAATAGCATTACCGTCATAAATGGTTCTTGAGGTAGATTCGTTGCCCGGAAAGTAGATGTATCGGTATCTCAAATCTGAAAAAATATTGATTTTTTTGTTTTTATAATTTACGTTGTAACCTAAGGCATGATTGTCAGGAATTCCTGTCGTAACCTGAACGGAACTTCCAAATCCTTTGCTTTTGTTTTTCTTTAATACGATATTGATAATTCCGGCTGTTCCTTCAGAGTCATATTTGGAGGATGGATTGGTGATGACTTCTATTTTTTCGATATTCTCTGCCGGAATTTGTTCCAATCCGTTATTGGCAGTCAAAACGGAAGGTTTCCCATTAATAAGGATTCGGACACCGGTATTGCCTCGTAAACTAACAGTACCATTATAGTTAACACTTACTGATGGTACATTGTTTAAAATGTCGGTTGCATTGCCTCCTTTTGAAACCAAATCGCTGCCCACATTAAACACCTTTTTGTCCAGTTTATGTTCTATGGTTGTTTTTTCGGTCTGGATTTCTACGGTCTCCAATTGAGTTGGAATCTCGTCCAGCAAAAATGTTGGCAATACCTGATCGGCTTGCAGGTCAATGTTTTCTATGATACTGCTTTCCAAACCAATAAACTCCGCTTTAATATGGTATTTTCCGGGTACTATTTTAAGACTGAAATTTCCCTTGTCATCTGTTATTGACCCTGCAACCGATTCACCGCCCGGACTACTTGTAAAAGTAACCGTTGCAAATTCCAGTGCGACAGCGGTCTTTTTCTCAATTACTTTTCCGCTAACAGTTATGGTTTTTTGTATCTCCTGAGAATAGAGGGCCGTAAAAGAAAGCAGGATTGCTATGAATACTATTTTTTTCATGATGATTTTGTTTACAATTACAGGGCAAAGATTGGATGTTTTATGAAGCGTAAAAGTGACATAAGACAGAAACAGGTTTTTTGCAGGTAAATACCCGGTTTATAGCGCTAAAATGGTCTTTAGGAGCAAAAAAACAGTATTCAGGAGTGAAAATGGCGTTTTTGTCGACAGCGGTTGAAATTAAAAGGTTCTTGATTATCTTTATTTCTTTTTAGCGATGGATAATTTTAAAAAAATATCGGAATATGTCCGGACTCACAGATTAGCACAGCATCTCCTATTCTGGTTTATTATAGTAATAACCTACATTCCGGTGGGTTTGTTAGATGAGAGTCACGATCCGCTGGGAGTAATTTTGTTATTCAATTTTTGCATTCATATTCCGCAAATGCTGGCAGCTTATTTTCTTGCGTATTATTTGCTTCCAAAATTTATATTGAAAAAGAAATATTTCCTGTCCGTAATTTTATTTCTGCTTTCGTTTTATTTATTTTCTGCCCTTGCCAGAATTTTGACAGTTCATGTAGGAGAGGAACTGGTCAGAACACGACCTTTTGAACAGGAATCAGTTTATGAAATTCTTACAGACATCCATTCGTTGGTGGCTAAATATTTTCCTGCCGTTTTTTCAATCTCCTTTCAGTTTTTATTTGTGAAATATTTTGTCAATAACGAGCAGAAAAAAAACGAGGCAAGGCAATTAGAGCAAAAAAAAACAGAATCGGAACTAAAAATGCTGAAGGCACAATTGAACCCGCACTTTCTGTTTAATACGCTGAACAATATTTATTCGCTTTCTTTAGATAATTCCCCTAAGACAGCCAGTGCTATTGGAAAGCTCTCTGATATTCTGGATCATGTTTTGTACAAATGCAATGGTCAATTCGTTTCCTTGTCAAACGAAATAGAACTGATAAAAAACTATATCGAACTGGAGAAATTGAGATATGACGATAGGTTAGAAATTACTTTTGATACTGCTATTGAAAATAATATTGAAATACCGCCATTGTTGCTTTTGTCATTGGTGGAAAATGCCTTTAAACATGGTGCGGGAGAAGATAGTGGTTCTCCAAAAATAGGGATTTCTATTACTCAAAAAGGGAATCATTTTTCATTTGAAATTTCAAACACGGTTTCAAGCGATTATGTAAGCAAGGACAGAGAAAAAATAGGGTTGAACAACATAAAGAAACAACTTGACCTGATCTATGCCGGTAATTATTCATTGGATATAAAACAGGCTTCAAATTTGTTTTCAGTAGTTTTACAAATCAATCAAAATAATAGCATATGAAGATTAAATGTCTGGTAGTTGATGACGAACCGCTGGCAATTCGGTTAATCGAAAAGCATATCGCAAAAATAGACAATTTAGAAGTTGTTGCCACCTGTAATACGGCATTGAAAGCCTTTGAGATATTAAATTTGCAAAAGATTGATTTGATGTTTCTGGATATAAAAATGCCTAACATTACGGGAATAGAATTTTTAAAAAATCTAAAAAATCCGCCCAAAACCATACTAACCACCGCTTACCGGGATTATGCCCTCGAAGGCTATGATTTGGGAGTTGTGGATTATTTGCTAAAGCCAATTACTTTTGAGCGTTTTTTCAAAGCTGTTGACAAATTTTTAAGCACAAATACTGCTAACATTGAAGTAAAAACCAAAGAATCTGTTCCGGATGAATTTATTTTGGTGAAATCGGGAATTAAAAACTATAAAATTAATACCAACGATATTATCTATATTGAAAGCCTGAAGGATTATATAAAAATCAATATGACGGGCGATAAGAATATTACCTCAAAATATAAAATAGGAGACATTCAGCAGGAATTAAATCAGGATAATTTTTTGCGAATTCATCGCTCCTTTATTATAAATACTTCAAAAATTACTGCCTTTACATTAAATGAAATTGAAGTTGGCGGTATTGAAATTCCTATTGGAGCCAGTTATAAAGACGATGTTTTATTGTATTTGGAAACACTAAAGAATTCAAAATAATAGTTGCTGAATCGTAATGAGTGAGCCCCCGGATTGGGGGCTTTTTAATTTTTAAATATTTTTATTGTTTTAAAATTATTCTAAAACCGAATATATTTTTATTAAAAATACTTATCTTTCTTTTGTATTTAACTGATTTGTAAAACAATATTAAATTCAAAGGATAAATTTTTAAGAATATCTGTTCCGGATTTAAATAAGCCGCTTATGAAAAAAACTACTTTTCTTCTTTTTCTTTTCTTTTTATCCACAACTGTCTTTTCCCAGAAAGATATTTTCAATGTGGCCCGAACCGGAACAGTTGATGAGGTAAAGACATTGATGAAACATAGCCCTGATTGTATAAATGACTTATCGCCCGAAGGCTATTCCCCGTTAATTTTGGCCTGTTACAGAGGCAATACGTCGGTTGCAGATTTTTTGATACAACACGTCAAAGATATTAATGCTGTTAGCGGTATGGGTACAGCCCTGATGGCGGCTTCCGTAAAAGGAAATGTAGCAATAGTAAAAAAGCTGCTTGAAAAAAAAGCAAATCCGAATATCCCGGATTCTAACGGAACTACAGCCTTGATATACGCTTCGATTTTTAAGAACTATGAAATTGCCGCTTTCCTGATAAAAGCGGAAGCAGACCCGTATGCTAAGGACAACAGAGGAAACTCCGCACTTGATTATGCTATACTGTCTAATGATGACAAGCTGATACAAATCCTAAAAACAAAATAATATGAGAAAAACTACTTTGGCCTTTTTTACAACACTACTTTCGGGTTTCGCTTTGAGTGCCCAGACTTACAGCACGGGAACCGTGACTTTGACCTCCGGATTTACTGCTACCATAGAAGTAAACAGCAGTTTAGTTACGCTTACTCTTGTAGGGCCGTCTACTGATTGGCTCGGCTTGTCTTTTAATGCTACGTCTATGAATGACAACGGAAGTGATGTAGTGATTTTTGACGGAACCGCTATGACAGACAGAACATTTGCCGGAATAGGAGCTACGCCGCCATTGGATGCCAGTCAAAACTGGACGGTAACTTCAAATGTGATTAATGCCGGTGTAAGGACCGTAACAGCTACACGTGCCCGTGATACCGGCGATTCTAACGATTATACTTTTAGCACTTCGGCACAGCCACTCAATCTGGCTTGGGCACACAGACCGGGAAGTTTGGCAATGGGCTATCATGGTCCTGGAAATAGTGGTGCCACTGCAGCTAATTTTACATTGGGTACAGAAAATTTTACTGCTGAATCGTTTAAGATGTATCCCAATCCTGCCAAAGGTTTTACAACATTGGAGCTTCCTGATTTTGTGTCAGGCGGTGAAATTAAAGTGTATGACAATTTAGGAAGAGTAGTAAGAGTACAGGCAATTTCGGAATCTCAAGTTACAATAAATACCTCAGATTTGACTACAGGATCGTATATGGTGGTTGTGAGGACAGATTATGGAAACGCAACTAAAACCTTGATAGTGGAATAATTTAAAAGTCCAATTCGTAAGTTTAAACAGGATAGACTGATTATAAGGAATAAAAAAAATCCCGAACATCATTCGGGATTTTTTTTATTGATTAATGTGTGTTTATTTTTTAACGAATTTCTGGGAGAATTTTTCACCGTTGCTGTTCTGTAGAACCATCATATAGTTTCCTACAGATAATGACTGGATATCGATAGTATTGTCTTTGATTTTTACATCAGAAACCATTCTTCCGTTATAGTCATAAATTTTTGCATCGGTAATGTCATATTTCATTTCGTTCAATTGAATTCGGATTTGATTGGATGCCGGATTCGGATAGATTACAAACATAGCGCTGCTTGCTTCGGTTACGCCTAAAGTTGAACCTTCAGTAACAAGCAACCTGGAATTTTTAGTTGGATTTGAGATTACATCTATCAATCCTGAAGGCCATTTTATAATTACTTTTTCAATAGCTGTAGCTGTTCCTATTCCAAAATGAGTATTTAGGGTATTGGCAAATTCAAAACCTTCGCCACTTCTAACATCACGGATTTGTTTGCCCCATTCTCCATAAAGTTCTACCCTGGCTCCAATACCATTTCCGTTGCTTTGAACACCTTTAAGGTTTATTGTAATCCAGTTATTGTCATTTCCCTGGTTGAGGTAAATGGTATTTTCTGATTGTACGTCAAGGAAACCGTCGTTATTTAAGTCTCCAATGGAACCATTAGGTGGCGCACCACCAGATTTTGTAAAGGTCCAGTCACCATTGTTAATCATAATAATACCACCCGGACCATATACATCAATAAATCCGTCGTTGTTAAAATCACGGGCAATATATTCTCTTCCCATGTTATTGTATGTGTCAAAACCAGAACCCGCAGTTACGTTAGTGAATGTACCATTTTTATTATTACGCATCAGTTTTTGTGCTGTTCCTCCAGCATTTGAACCAATTAAGACATCCATATAGCCATCATTGTCAAAATCTCCGAAAGCACTTGACCATGATTGATCAGGATCCGCTAATCCGGCTTCAGCGGCTACATTGGTAAAAGTTCCGTTTCCGTTGTTTCTGTGAAGCTCATCAGTACTTGCTGCCGGGTTACCGCCTCTACATTTTGCAATGAAAAGGTCCTGATCACCATCGTTGTCATAATCTACGAATATTGAACCGTAATTTCCTCCGTTTGGATAATCGCCCATACCTCCCTGGTGGAAGATAAGGTTTCCGTTTCCGTCGTTGAGGTAATAAACGTTAGGGTTAACATCATGGCAGACAAAAGCATCAAGATGACCGTCATTATTAATGTCTACAAAATTGGAACGCTGACTGAAAATAGATTGAGGACCTGATATTGCAGTGTAGGCTGTTCCTGTGCTGTTCGCTTTAAGGAAAGTCACACCATTACCGGCACCAAATAATAAGTCATTATAACCATTTTTGTCAAAATCACCAGCTGTTACGCTCCATGAAGGCATAAAAGTGGCATTTGTAGTAGGTACGGTTGCAGAAGTAAATCCGCCGGCAGCGTTTTGGTAAAGGATATTGAGATTGGTACTGCTGATACCAACAATGTCATCTAAATAATCACCATTCATGTCTACCACACAATTTTTATAACTTCCAATAAGGGTAATAGATTGAGCATTAAATCTAACAATCTGCCCGGGAACTTCCGGCTGTTCCGGAGTATAAGGGCCTTCTGCAAGAACAAAATCAAAACCGGTGCTTTGCCATTTGTTATCAAAAACGATATAATAGGTGGTTCCGGCCGTAACGTTAAAAGTGTGAGCAGATAAATATCCGTTTCCTAAATTTCCACTATCATCATCTCCACCGGCGCAAGTCAAGGCTCCGCATGTGCCTCTGTAAATGTGAAATCGGGTGTCACCACCAATATTGACCAACAGGTCTGTTGTTACGGTCACAGAAGTACTGGTAGTTGGTGTGTATTTGTACCATTCAGAATTTGGTGCGGTTCCATTTCCTGCACATATACCATAGGTGTTGGCACTTCCGTTGATCTGATCAACTCTGTATCTTCCCGCAGTAATAGTCAGGGCAGATTGACAATTATCTTGTGCCTGAGCAAAAAATGCGGAAAAGGCAAGGATAATTAGGGGTAATTTTTTTTTCATAATTTGTTGTTTGTTTATTAGTTACATCTTGTGTCTAAAGAGCTAATCCATTGGTTAATCATTTCGACAGCTTCTTCATGTACAATCGTTCTTCCGAGTAAAGGCATTCGTGTTGACTCGTTTACAGATTCCAGTCGGAAAGACATTACAGATCTTCCAGGGCTTCCCGGCGCTACAATGTGTGATAATCCACTGCCGACATTGTCAACGGGAACCATACAAACCCCCATATTAGATATGTCAGAAGTTTCACTGAAGGCAAAACGCATATCACGATAGGAGCAATGGCTGCCCTCTTGATGGCAGTGGGCGCAATTAATGTCAATATAGGATCGTACTCTTTTTTCTAATGGTTGTGATGTATCGTTCCATCTTACAGTCGATACAATATTTCTAGGATAATTATTATCCAGATAGCCTACTTCGGCCCATTTTTCCAATTGATTTTTACTGCCTGAACCATAATTTATCGCGAAGTTCAAGTTTTGAGGTTTTGGTCCAATTGGAATAGCCTTGTCAACTGATTTATGACAGGTCAGGCATTCACCTCCTGCAGAGGACGGAATGCGATAATTCGCAGTTTTTATAGTTGCTCCCTCTCTCCAGGTAATTTCTGTGAAACTGCCGTTAGGATCGAGCGTGGCTTCGGTTTGTTCTGCATTCCATACATAATTGGCAAAAATCCAGCCTTCTTCTTTTCGGATCATTACCCGGGTTTCAATAATACGGATGGTATTGTTAGGCTGTACATTATCATAATAAAAGGTCTTTATTAATGCCGTGCCAACAGGGAAAACCAATGTTTTTCCGTCGCCGTCATAAACAGCTTTTTTGTTTTTTGGCATCCATACAAATCTCTTTTTGTGAGCATAATCTGTGAAAAGTTGGCTGGCTGGCTCATAGGGTAATACGTCAAGTGACGGAACCTGATTTTTCATCGTTCCTTCAAAGAATTTGTAGTCTGATAATTTTGAATAAGGAACGGCAGCAAGATCAACTACAACCGGTGAGGTGGGTTCTGGTATAGGCACATAATCGTTATCGGAACCGCATGAAAGAAAGGCAAAGAAAAGTAGTAATAATAGTGATTTCTTTAAAAAATAGTTTTGTTTCATAGATTTGCTGTCAAAAAATTAGGAAATAATATAGCAAATATATAATAAAACTATAAAGAAAATAATTTTATAATAAAAAAGTTATGGCCTTGATACTAAAATATTTGAAACCCTTTTATAAATGGATTTTGATGTCCATGTTTTGAATTTCCTGTAGCATATCCAGCGAAGTATGGTCAAATAAAACCTCCTGTTCCCTGTGCTCTTTTTTGGATCGGATTCTCCTGAGGGAATCGCAAAAACGACGCACTTCTTCTGCTGTTGTAAGCGTTAATCTTGGTACGGATACATTTTTGCCCGAATCATCTTTTGCGACCATAGTGAAGTAGGACGAATTGCAATGTTTTACTTTTCGGGTCTGTATGTTTTCTGCTGTAACACGAATGCCAATTACCATCGAACTGTTGCCAACATAATTAACAGAAGCTTTTAGTGTGACCAGTTCGCCAATTTCTATGGGATTAAGAAAATCTACAGTATCTACGGAAGCGGTAACGCAATAGGTTCCGGAAAATTTTGAGGCGCAGGCAAACGCAATCTGGTCCATCAGAGACAAAATATAGCCGCCATGAATCTTGCCGCTAAAGTTGGAATGTGAAGGTAACATCAATTCGGAAATCGTGATTCGCGAAGATTTTGGGGTTTTGTAAATCTTGTTCATGATAAAAAGGAATTAATTTTCAGTTTCGTCAGTTTCTGCTCTTCTCAATATATTTTCAGGAAGTGATTTTTTGGCTTTGGCTCCCATTTTTTTCAATCGTTCTACGCTGTTGATAAGGTTGCCCTTTCCGTCAAAAAGTTTGTTCATTGCACCCTGATATTCTGTTTTTGCTTCGTCCATTTTTTTGCCAATCTTTACCAGATCGCTCACAAATCCTTCAAATTTGTCATAGAGAGCTCCGGCTTGTCGGGCTATTTCAAAAGCGTTTTCCTGTTGCTTCTGGTTCGTCCACATGCTATCAATAGTGCGTAAGGTTGCCAAAAGGGTAGAAGGCGTTACAATCACGATGTTTTTCTCGAAAGCTTTGTTGTATAACGTGGCATCCTCGTTTAGGGCTATGGCAAATGCGGGTTCCATAGGGATAAAGAGCAGGACAAAATCCGGGCTTTCTATTTGGTAAAGGTCGTGGTAATTTTTAGCGCCCAGTTGCTCTACGTGTCTCCTTATGGAATTTAGATGCTCTTTTAAAAAAGAAGCTTTCAGGATATCATCTTCCTCATTGATGTATTTTTCATAGGAAATCAGTGATACTTTCGAATCCACAACCATTTTCTTTCCGTCGGGAAGATTGATTACAACGTCAGGAAAAACACGTGTTCCGTCTTCGGTTATAAAACTTTGCTGTACTTCATATTCTCTCCCTTTTTCAAGACCTGATTTTTCAAGTACTCTTTCCAGAATCAGCTCGCCCCAGTTTCCTTGCATTTTGCTGTCACCTTTTAAGGCTTTTGTAAGGTTGAGTGTTTCCTTGCTCATCTGTTCGTTCATTTCACGAAGACCCAATATTTGCTGACGAAGTGCGGCATGATAGTCAATGCTTTCTTTATGTGTATCTTCTACTTTTTTCTCAAAAAGCTGGATTTTGTCCTGAAGAGGGGAGAGAATGTTTTTTAAGTTCTCCTTATTTTGTTCTGTGAATTTTGAAGATTTCTCTTCCAGTATTTTGTTGGCAAGGTTTTCAAACTCCTTTGTGAATTTTTCCTGTAATTGCTCTACCTCCTGTTTTTGTTCCTTGTTTCGCTCCCATAAGTTTTCGAAATCAACTTCTTTTTTAGAAAGCTGAATAGCGAGGGCTTCTTTCTCAGCACGGAGGTTTTCTCTTTCCATTGCAGTTTGCTGCAATTGATTTTCTGTATTTCTGATTTCGTGCTGATGCTGTTGTCTTAATTGTTCCATCTGTGACATCAGTCCGTTTACCCTTTCTTCAAGGCTTGCTTTTTCTGATTTTGCGTTGGCTGAAAACAATGCTTTTCCAATAAAAAGACCTATGGCTAAGGCAATTATGAAAGCAATGATAGTGATGATTGTATCGTTCATTTTAAATTTTTTGTAGCGATAAAAGTAAGAATAAATTATCAGCTTTCATTGCCCTTATTCGCTGACCTGTAATTTCTGATAATTGTTAAAATTCACGAATTTGTTCCCTGTTTTGGCTTTTAGGATTTTGTTTTAATAATAAAATTCATATCTTAGTGAAGTATAACGATGTAAATAATATTTAATACAAATCTTAGTCCACGTATTAAGATGTTATTTGCATGAAAATAATTTTTCATGAAAAAAACTACATTACTGTCAGGTGTAAGACAAGACTTTACACAAATCAAAGGTTTATTTTTTGGCGCATTTTTATTGGCGTCAATTACAGCTCAATCACAATCTTATTGTACGCCGGAGGAAGGAGACTGCACCGATGGCGATGAAATTGTAAATGTTACTTTTGCCGGGATTAACAACTCTTCTGCCTGCTCAGAATTTGGATATGGAGATTATACTGCCGGAACAGCAGCTAGCGTTGTTGCAGGACAATCGTATAATATTTCGGTAACAATTCCTCCACACATTGGAACCCAATATGTGGCTGCATGGCTCGATTTTAATGATGATGGTGTTTTTGATGCGTCAGAATTTTTTACAATAGGAACTTCACCGGCTGCAGGCTCTGTGGTGACAGCTTCTATCGCAATTCCGGTTTCGGCTCCGGCAGGAAATATCAGAATGAGAGTTAAGGCACAGTATGCACAAGCAATCGCACCAACAAGTTCTTGTGCTGAACCTTATCTGGGATATGGAGAATATGAGGATTATGCTGTAAATGTTACTGCTGGAACAGCATGTACGGGTACTCCGGCAGTAGGTGCGGCAACTTCTACACAAACTTCTGTATGCGGTCAGACTTCTTTTGTTTTGAGTGCATCTGGTGTCACTCCGGCAGCGGGATATTCTTACCAGTGGCAATCGTCTCCAACAGGAACAGACCAATGGACTAATTTGGGTGCTGCACAAAATTCTCTAAGTTACACCAGAACAGGCCAAACGCAGGCTACTTTCTATAGAGTTGTCATAACTTGTACAGGAAGCGGTTTGAGTGGAACTTCAACAGCAGTTTCTGTAGGACAAAATGCGGTTGATACCTGCTATTGCATAAATACGATCAACTTTAATTGTACAGATGGGGACGTAATTACTAACGTTACTGTTGGAACCATAAATAATAGTACAACTTGTGGCAATGCAACAACAGGATATACCAATTATAGCGGTTCGGTTACACCTCCGGTATTTAATATTGGAGCAACTATCCCGGTTTCTGTTTCTGTAGGACCATCAGGCGATGGCTGGTTATATGAGTCAGTTGGCGTTTGGATTGATTATAACAAAAACGGAGTTTTTGATGAAGCAGAGTATAACTATATTGGTACTGGTTTGAATCAGGCTGTTACCGGTAGCATAACAATTCCTGCAACAGCGGTAGTAGGTAATACCAGAATGAGAGTTGTTGTTGCGGCATCTGCTGCAGAATCTTTCGGACATCAATTTGCTTGCGGGCCTGTAGCGGCTAACAATAATTATGGTGAAATGGAAGATTATACGGTAACTATAGCTCCGTCCCTTTCAACTCCAGCATTTGAAAATGCTTCGGTTTCTGTATATCCAAACCCAACAAACGGATTGGTGAATGTTCAATTTGCTACCCAAACGGCAGTTGATGCAATTAATGTATATTCTGTTTCTGGCCAGTTGGTTTATTCTAAGCAATTTAACACGGCATCAGACAGCTATACTGTTGATTTACAAAAAGCGGCTACCGGTGTTTATATTATGAAACTGGAAGGTGAAAACGGAACAATAGTTAAACGTTTGGTTAAAAATTAGTTTTTCCGGAATTCTAAATACTAAACCGCCTCCTGTAGGCGGTTTTTTTTTGTAATATAAATCTTAGGATAATTTAAAGACGAACTGTATCTTTTAGAACAATTGTGCTATTTGGGGGTTTATTTTGGTATTTTGTCGATTTTTTAATTAATTTTTAAGAAATAGTTCTTATTATTGTGGTCTACCCCCTAAGTTCTTATCAATGAAACCACAAAATTTGACTTTAGAAAAAGTTACAGATTCCCCTATTAATTATGAATTTGTAACTAACGTTGCCACGCGTATTATCAAAATCTTTTTTAGAACCGATAAAACCATCAGGCTGATTTACTCCAATTATTCCAACAAACACTTCTTTGGAGATAAATTTATCATATTAGACTACCGTTTCCGAAATGCCTTATGGTATAAAGTAGGAGACAAGATTACTGAAAAAAGACACTTCCTGCTTGAAAAGCCGGAGATGCCGCAAAAAATTGTACTTACTGTTTACGGTTTTTTTAGGAAAAAAATGTACCTGCTGGATTTTTCGGCTGCAGAATATATTGATAGCAGTACTTTCTGTGTTGAATTGAAAAAGTCATCCCGTCAGGATTTTGAGAATCCGGTTTTAGGCTAAAAGTATCTCGGAATTATTCCCGGAATTAATTATTTTTATAGGATGTAACCAATTCACTATCCTATGAAAACGCAAAGCTATTCCAATCATATCCGTTACTATGCCCCGCACCATTTCGTTTTGTATCCCCTGCTTCTGATTTTGTTGGGGACAGCGATTTATTTTATTTTTAGCAGAGAAGCAGAAAGGGCAATCTGGATTTTTATCAGTATTGGATTGTTCCTGATTTCCTGGCTGGCTTTTATGCTGCGGCAGCATTATGCCCTTACATTACAAGACAGGATTGTCAGGCTGGAATTGCGCTATCGGTATTTTGCATTGACGGGTGAAAGACTTGAATTGTTCGAAAATCAATTATCCCAAAGTCAGCTGTTTGCGCTCAGATTTGCACCAGATGATGAATTGCCGGGTCTTTTAAAAAGGGCGTTACAGGAAAATCTTTCAGGTGATGCCATCAAAAAAAGCATAATCAACTGGAAGCCTGACTATCACCGGGTATAAACTTTAACAAACAATTCACGATTTATTTTTATAAAATGAAAATGCCTATGCGTAAATTTATACTTAGCCATTTTCACACTAAAGAATATAATTATGAATTTTACTACACACTGGTTTATTGATCCCGATCATTCCAACATAGAATTTCGAATCAGACATTTGCTGATTTCGCATATTTCAGGAGCTTTCAAGATTTTTAATGGAAAGATGACAACGAAAAATGATGATTTCGAAACGGCTGAAATAGCGCTGTCTATTGATGTTTATAGTTTTGATACGAACAACATCGAAAGAGATGAACATATCAAGTCAAAAGATTTTTTAGACGCCGACCAGTTTCCTGAAATTAATTTTAGCTCAACAAGCCTCAAAAAAATAGAAGGTGACCATTATAAGCTTACAGGAAACATAACCATTAAATCTGTAACCAGAGAAATTGTCCTGGATGCTGTTTTTGGCGGACAGGCAAAAGATGGTTTTGGTAAAATGAAAGCCGGATTTGAAATCAGTGGAAAGCTTGACAGAAAAGATTTCGGGATTTTGGCCGATGATGTGACTGAAAGCGGACATTTGATAATAGGCGAGGAATTAAAAATCCATGCCAATATTGAATTTGACAAAGAAGAAGATTAATCAGGGCTTTATTTCATATTGCCCCGATTTCTCTTGTTTTCCGGATGTGACGAAGGATAACGGTTAGGATCAATATCCGAGTTTTTATCCCGGTTCTCCGGATTTTTTTTGTTTTTCAGGTCTTTATCTGTTTTGAGGTTTTTTCCAGGACGGGCTCTTTGTACAATATCAGTATTGCCATCCGCATCTTTTTCTATTTCTGTTTTTAATTTCCCTTTGGAGGGGTTATAATTTTCCGGAAGATTTTCTCCGCTAAAACCTTCGTTGATTTCTCCTTTTTGTTTTTCCTGTTCACCGTTCCATTTTTTATTTCCGATGTCTTTGCCTGATGTTGCCATAACTTGATTTTTTGGTTCTACTTGTTAATTTACGACGATATAAAAACAAAAGCCACAGCTTTAACATTGCTTTAATTTGCAGTTAATAGTAAATTTGCAGCAAAAATATTTTATGTCCGCCCACAAGCATTTTTTATTGCATAAGCCTTATGGCTATCTCAGCCAGTTCATCTATGAGTTAAAACGAAAGAAAAAACTGTTGGGAGAACTGTATGATTTTCCGGAAGGCACAATGGCAATTGGCAGGCTGGATGAAGAT
The DNA here is from genome assembly GCF_002846575.1 of Flavobacterium lindanitolerans. Taxonomy (NCBI): domain Bacteria; kingdom Pseudomonadati; phylum Bacteroidota; class Flavobacteriia; order Flavobacteriales; family Flavobacteriaceae; genus Flavobacterium; species Flavobacterium lindanitolerans. Next base: position 81,550 of record NZ_PJND01000011.1, on the reverse strand, counting down.
TCCGAAGGATTACTGCTCTTGACAACAGACGGATTGATGAGTGAATTGGTGAGAAGCAAAAAAGTAACCAAAGAATATTATGCACAGGTTGACGGGTTAATAACAGAAGAAGCCATCGAACAGCTTAAAAAAGGAGTTGAGATAGGTTTTGACGGAATACGATATGTCACCAATCCCTGTGATGCTTTTAAAATAGAGGATCCCGGCTTTGAACCCCGCTCTAAAAAAATAAGAGACGAACGCCACGGCCCTACCAGTTGGATTTCCATTACGTTAAATGAAGGAAAGTTTCGCCAGGTCAGAAAAATGACATCAGCCGTAGGATTTCCAACACTCAGATTGATAAGGATTAGGGTAGGCAATGTGTATCTCGACAATCTAAAGTCGGGAGAAGTCAAAGAAGTCAACCAATTCTCACTATAATTAAAAATTGAAATATGCTGAATATTGTTCTTGTAGAACCAGAAATACCCAACAACACGGGCAACATAGGTCGTTTGTGCGTTGGCACAGGCAGTCGCCTCCACCTTATCCATCCTTTTGGCTTTCAGATTACGGATAAAAATCTGAAACGCTCCGGTCTTGATTATTGGGTACACCTGGATTGGAAAGAATACCAGTCTGTTGAAGAATGGATGCAGCAAATACCAGACATGTCCAGGGTTTTTCTGTTTAGTTCCCATAGTGAAAAATCATATCTGAAGGAATCTTTTCAGGATGGCGATTGGCTGGTTTTTGGAAAAGAATCAGTCGGGTTAAGTAAAGAGGTTCTGGATAAATTCGAAAACCATCTGACTATTCCTATATCGCCTTTGGTAAGGAGCTATAACCTTGCAAACTCAGTAGCCTTTGCAATAGGTGAAGCCAAAAGACAGATTTCCATCTAAAAACAGTATATTTGGAGGAAGCTTTTTCAAATATCTATGATTGACAAATCCTACCTTCGCAGTTCTATTTTCAGACATCTCGACGGCCTGGCTGTCGCTCCTGTTGCTATTGCTTTAAAAAATAAGGGAGTTCTCGAATATATATTGGAGAACAGGCAGGCCAACCTGACCGAATTAAAAACCAGATTCAAAGCCAATGAAGGTTACCTGAATGTTGGTTTGCGCGTATTGTGCTCGCAGGGTTTTCTGGATTATCATATTGACAATGCTACGGATGGCATTCATTTTACTATAAATGATAAAACACCAACAGCATTTTCAATGGTACCTCTTTATCAGGATGCGGTTGACCTTTTGCAATTTTCAACACAATTCCATCCGAGAATTTTTGAAGATGCCCCATTTGAGAGATTGGACCAGATTTTTGAAAAATTTAAGCTTAATTATGGAATTGATTTTTCTGATGATGTTCTGGAAAATGAGGTACAGAAACAAATCCTCAAACATATTGAAGGCTACCTCATAGGGCCAACAATTGTGCGGTTGGCCATGAACGGCATGTTTCACAAATATTTTATGGAAACTTCTTTCAGGCCGGAAGAATTTCATAAGAACCCCGAAAGCTTTAAAAAAATATTAAACTTTTTTACCTATTTGGATTGGTTTCGGGAAAAGAACGGGAACTATCAATTTACGGAAACCGGACTGTTTTTTGCCAAAAGAGCGAGTGCTTATGGCGTTACGGTTTCATACCTGCCTACATTTGCCAAAATTGAAGAGCTGATTTTTGGTGACCCGAACATATTGCGAATGATAGGCGATGGTGAAAATGAAATTCATGTTGACCGCGAAATGAATGTTTGGGGAAGCGGTGGGGCACATGATACTTATTTTAAAATTGTAGATGAAATCATCATACAGCTTTTCAATCGCCCGATTGAAGAACAGCCTAAGGGAATTTTAGATATGGGCTGCGGAAACGGTGCTTTTTTACAGCATATTTTTGAAGTCATTGACAGGCAAACATTACGAGGAAAAATGCTTGATGAATATCCGTTGTTTCTTGTGGGAGCCGACTATAATCAAGCGGCCTTGAAAGTAACCCGGGCCAACCTGATTAAGGCTGATATCTGGGCTAAGGTAATTTGGGGTGATATCGGTAGACCCGACCTGTTGTCGCAGGATTTAATGGAAAATTATGCCATCGACCTGAAAGATTTACTCAATGTCAGGACCTTTCTTGACCATAACCGTATTTGGGAAGAACCCAGGCATATTTCAAAAGACAGAGTAAGTAGCTCTACCGGGGCTTTTGCCTTCAGGGGAGCCAAAATCCCGAACAACAAAGTGGAAGATAATCTTTTGGAACATCTGCAAAAATGGTCACCTTACGTTAAGAAATTTGGGCTTTTGTTAATAGAACTTCATACCATCAACCCGGCACTTGCGGCTAAAAACATTGGAAAAACGGCAGCAACTGCTTATGATGCCACACATGGATTTTCCGACCAATATATTGTAGAAATAGACGTGTTTAATAAAATAGCGGCAGAAGCAGGCTTGTTTCCGGACAAGGCTGTTTTTAGAAAATTTCCTGATTCGGATATAGCTACGGTAAGCATTAACCTCCTGAAAGGAAATTAAGTCCTGGCAAAATAATTCATATACCTGAAGTAAGAATCCAATATGATGCCTACGGTTTTCTCAATGGATGGTTTTACATCCTGAAAGCCATCTTTTGTTTTTCCATCGGAGGTGAGATAATCAGTAATGCCTGATTTCAATAATGTTTTTTTGGAATAAATTTCAGTAATCTGAAAAGAGAGTACATACTCATTTCCTTCTTTGGCAACTTTGATGCGGTATTTTACTTTTTGAAAAAAAGTGTCTCCAAGGCTTCTGTAAAAAAAGGCATTGTCTCTGAAAGCATCAATTGTCAGTGAATTTTCAGTTACTTCTGAAATATCTGCCTCACCACGGCTGAACTCCTGTATCCAAAGCTGTGTACCTTCAATAAATTTCTCATTAGTCATAGCAGGAAGTTTTCCCCTTAGCGGATTGGGTTCAAATCCTTTTGGAGTCAATTCCAGCCGAACCTGGGAATTGGTTATAATTGAGGTGAAGAGGAATATGATAGAAAGACAAAATTTCATCGAATCTGCTTTTAGTGTCTTATCAAAGATAGGCTATACGGCGATGATTTTATAGATTTTTAAGAATAAATTTTGCCTTTTCTGTATCAAAAATGATGTTTTCGTCTTTAAATAGAGAATTCAGTATTCCTGTCCGGATTAAGAATTCAGGTGTTCCCTGCAACGTCTTTTCAGGAATCATTACAATCATTTCATCACTCAGTTGTAGGGCAAGGTCTAAATCGTGGGTTGAAAACAAGATGCATTTTTGCGTTTCTATAGCCAGTTTTTTGAGCAGTTTTAATAAAGAAACTTTGTGAAGAAGGTCTAAATGTGTTGTTGGCTCATCCAGAATAATCAGGGGAGTGCCTTGAGCCAGTGCTCTAGCTACCAGAACTTTTTGTAATTGTCCGTCACTGATTTCATAATGTTTTTTATGAGCCAGATGGCTGACCTGTGTCAGTTCCATGGCTTCCCTTATTTTTTCCCTGTCGTATGCTGTTAGTTTTCCAATCCAGTTAGTATAGGGCTGTCTGCCCAAAGCGACCAACTCAAAAACGGTAAGATTGCTAGGGGGCAGGCTCTCAGTCAATACAATACTAAGCTGTTGCGCTAAAGCCGACGGACTGTAGTTCCTGATATCTTTTTCGTTCAGTATCACATGGCCTGAAAGCGCTTTCTGGATTCCGGTTATCGTACGGAGTAAAGTCGATTTTCCTATGCCGTTAGCTCCAATTAAAGAAATCAGTTTTCCTGCTTTTAAATCCAAATCGATATGAGAAGCAATGGTTTTTTTCTCCTTTTTTGAGATATATCCAATGCTCAATTCTCCCGCTTTTAGTATAGTCTTCCCTTTATTCATCAAATCATAAATTTTCGTTTACGAACTAAAAGCCACACTACGATTGGTGCGCCTACAATAGACGTTATCGCATTGATGGGTAGAGTAAAGTCGTTTCCCGGCATTTGTGAAACCGTGTCGCAGACTAACAGGATAATGGCGCCAAAAAGGAGCGTGCCCCAAAATAGTATATAATGGCTGCTGGTTTGAAAAACCATTTTTGAGATATGCGGAACAGCAAGCCCAATAAAAGCAATTGGACCTGCAAAGGCAGTAATGCTACCTGCCAGCAGGCTTGTAGCTATAATAATAATCAGTCGTGTTTTTTTGAAATTAATACCGAGGCTTTTGGCATAACGCTCACCCAAAAGCAGGGCATTTAAAGGTTTGATGCACAAGGCGCTCAATAGAAGCCCGATTAAGCAGCATACGGATAGAATCAGAATGTTAGTCCATGACAGATTACCAAGGCTGCCCAATGACCAGAAAGTAAATTTTTGCAGTTCTTCTGCTGTGCTGAAATAAGAGAGTACACCAATAATTGCACTGGTAAAACTTCCAAACATTAAGCCTACGATAAGAATAGCCATCGTGTCGCGAAGCCTTTGCGAAACAACCAATACCGCTAACAATACCATAAGGCTGCCCAAGCAGGAGGCCAAAACAATTCCGTAGGAAGAAAGAAAAAATACGCTTAAAAAAGAGGGAAGCAAGCCCGAACCTAATATTATAAAGGCAACACCAAGACTCGCTCCGGAACTCAATCCTAAAACATAAGGGCCAGCCAGCGGATTTCGGAATAATGTCTGCATCAGCAAGCCGCTTATTGATAAGCCCATACCCACTAATATAGCTGTTATGGCCTTAGGCAATCTGTAGTTCCAGATAATGATTTCCCATGAATTTTTACTGGCTTGCCCGCCGGAAAGAGAACTGGCAATGTCGGCAACAGGAATATGGACGGAACCTAAACTGATGTTCAGCAAAAAACAAACAGCCAGACAGACAAGCAAAGCTGTGAAAAGAATCCTATTTCGGTTATCTTGCTGCAAAATCGTTGATTTTATTTTAATTTTTCAAAAATATACAGTTCGTAGTCGGGAAGGAGTTCAGGATGTAAAATCCTGATGAGGTCTTTCAGGATGAGGTCAGGACGATTGGACGCCAGTTCATAATACAATATGCCTCCTGTTTTCCCTTTTTTACTGCTAAAAGAATAGATGTTTTTATCTTTAAAAGCTTTGAAATGCGCATAATTAGGATTGCTTTCTACCATTTCCTTAAACGTGGTAAATTGGGCCGGACCAATCCAGAAATCAACATTTTCGGCTTTTTCCATAACGGTTTCAAAAGAAAGTGCAAGACTTCCTGTTCCTTCACTATCAGCCCAAAGATAAGCCGCATTAGCATCTTTAAGGAATGATGCTGCCCAACTGTTGCCCCGTGGCATATACCATTGCTCTTTATAAATGGCACCGCTCAGAACTGTAGGTTTGGTTTTTGCCTTTTTGGCCAATTCTGTCGCTTCTTTATAGGCTGTTTCTACTTCTGTAAACAAGAGGTCCGCTTTTTCGTCCATTCCATATAAGGCACCAAAAAACTTAATCCATTCGGCTTTGCCCAAAGGTGATTCTTCCATCCAATCTCCATTAAAAAAAACTTTCAGTCCGCTTTTCTGCAAATTGTCATATGTTTTGGTATCACTGCCACTACTGTAACCTACAAGGACATCCGGGTCAAGGTCAATCAGCCTTTCCGTATTGAGGCTCTGGTTGGCTCCAATTTCGGTAACCTTACCGGCATCAATAAGTTTTCTGGTCTTTTCTGACGAAATGAGGTTGGTGTCAGGAAAACCAAGCAAAGTATTTTCAACTCCCAACATCTCTAAAGAGGGGATGTGCGTTGTTGAAGTCACCACAATGCTCTTGACAGGGACTTGAAGTGAAGTATAATTTTTTAAACTATCCGGCAATGAAACTCCTTTTTTATGAAGTACATAGGTAAAGGTTTTATTTGCCTCCGGCCAGGGATTTGAAACTTTTACGATAGAAAAATTTTCATATTTGTAAATTTCAAATCCTTTGGCGTAACGTATGCTATTTTGGGTTTTTACTTCAGAAATGCCGGAACTGACAGGTTCATTTTTTTTACATGCAACGGCAAAAAGCAATAACAGGAACAAAGAATATTTTGAAAGAAATGATTTCATAAAAAAGTTTTTGTGAAGACCGCAAAGATAAAAGTTATTGTATTGAACCGACAGCAGTTTTTTGATTTTTCAATCCTGGGAGGAACTTTACGGCTCTGCAGGCATCTATTTCACGCAAAACTCAGAGCCGCAAAGCAATAAAAATATAAAACTTATTGGTGTTTGTTCTTGGGATAAGATAATTGATTAATAAAAAAATCTGCATTGTAAAAATGCTTTGTAATCGAATGAAAAAATAAAAATAAAACAAAAAATACCACTCAAAAACGCATTCCATTACGGTTTTTTGAAAAAATAAAATCAAATGCTTTATATTTGCATTCGAATTAAGGTTGTGATTGAAATGTTACAAATCACATTAAAAGGGAATTTGGTGTAAAACCAAAGCTGTTCCCGCAACTGTAAGCTATTTAGCTCGCTGTTATCTACAAACCACTGTCCTCATGGATGGGAAGGTAAACAGCAAGACGCAAGCCAGGAGACCTGCCTTTCTTCTTAACAATTATCAAACCTTCGGGAAAAAGGTTTCGAAAATTATGATTTTTAGAAAGCTATACCTGTTTTTGTTTTTCTGTATCTGCCAATCTGCATTGGCACAATATGACAGCATCCATAATTTAAAAGTTGTAGAGATTTCAGATTTACAGCTTAAGGATTATTCGGATTCGCAGTCTGTATTGAAATTAACGGATTCGATTATCAACAAAAACCAATCTTCGCTTACTTCATTACTGAATTACAATTCCGTAATCTATTTTAAAGAAAACGGTCTTGGTATGGTTTCTTCTCCTTCTTTCAGGGGAACAACTGCGCAACAAACTGCCGTTGTCTGGAACGGAATCAATATCAATTCGCAATTGAACGGGCAGACTGATTTCAATACTATTACCACAAGAGATTTTAATTCGATTGCTGTTCGTGCCGGAGGAGGAAGTTCAATTTATGGAAGTAGTGCAATTGGCGGGAGTATCCATCTCAATAACACGATTAATTTTGAAGAGCATTTTTCCAATACACTTCGGTTGAATTACGGGAGTTTCAACACCTATGGTGGAAACTACAAGATTGATGCTTCTGATGGAAAATTCAGCGTTCAGGTAAGTCTTTCCAGAAATAGTTCGGATAACGATTATGATTATGTAGATGCTGATGGCAAAAACCTGAACGGCCAATATTATAATACCAGCCTGAATGCGGCGATTGGCTACAAGATTAATGATGCCAATTTTTTAAAACTATATAGTCAGGTGTTTGAAGGCGAGAGGCATTTTTCGCTGATTTTTCCCTCTGAAATCAGGACCAAATACCAGGACCTGAATACCCGAAATTTACTGGAATGGGATAGTTTCTTTGGCAAATTTGTTTCCAAAGTAAAATTTGCAGCCTTAAGTGAAAAATATAAATATTTTAGCAATATCAGTTCCAATGCCTACACCTTTGGGCAGGTTAGAACCTATATCGGGAAATATGACCTTGCTTTTGATGCCGGTAATGCCATTAAGTTGAATGCGGTTGTCGATTTTACACAGAACAAGGGAGAAGGTTCTGATATTAAAAATGAACAGAGAAACATTGGTTCTGCCAGCCTGCTGTTTAAGCACAAGCTGACACAAAAAATACTTTATGAACTCAGTGTCAGAAAAGAGTTAACCAATAATTACAAAAGTCCGTTCTTATTTTCTTTAGGGACGAAATGGGCTGCTTCTGATTTTTATACCTTAAAATTAAATGGTTCCAAAAACTTCAGGGTGCCCACTTTTAATGACTTATATTGGCAACCGGGCGGAAATGAAAACCTAAAACCAGAATCTTCCTATCAGGCAGAAATAGGGAATGAGTTTCGTTTTGCAGGTTTCGAACTTACATTAACCGGTTATTATATCGATATTAAAGACATGCTGCGCTGGATTCCAAACGGTTCTGTCTGGTCGCCTCAAAACACCGACAAAGTACGTACCTATGGAGGTGAAGCACTGCTTACATGGTCTAAAAATTTTGGAAATCATCACTTGCTGTTCAATGGGACATATGCCTATACCGTTTCGGAAGACATGGAAAAAAAGAAGCAATTGATTTATGTTCCTTACCATAAGGCTACATCGTCATTGAGTTATTCATGGAAGAAACTGGCTGTGGATTACCAATGCCTATATAACGGTGAAGTCTTTACAAGGTCTGACAATAATTCAAGATATAATATCGATGCTTATTTTGTAAGCAATGCCTCTGTCAGTTACGATTTTGGAAATAAGAATTCCCGGATTGTAGGTTTTCAGGTGCTGAATCTTTTGAATGAAAACTATGCCAGTGTGGAAAGCAGGTTTCTACCCGGAAGAAATTTTAATATGTATCTAACTTTAAATTTTTAAAATATGAAAAAGCTAAATAAGTTTTTTTTAATGCTGTTTGCAAGTTCACTTTTTTTGGCTTCCTGTAGCAGCGATGACAATTCTCCAAATGTGTCATTAGGGCAGTATGACAATGGAGTATTTGTGGTAAATGAAGGAAATTCAACCATTACTACCAGTTCTATCACTTTTATCAGTAATTCAGGTGCTGTTGAACAGGATGTATTCAGAAATGTCAATCCGGGAGCAGCGGAGTTAGGAACCTACCTTCAGCCAATGTTCTTTGATAATACCAGAGCTTTTATCATTTCCGGTTCGGCCAATAAAATTACGGTCGTTAACCGTTATACTTTTGAATATATTGCAACTATCAGTACCAACCTGCAAAATCCTCGATTTGGAGCTGTAGCCAATGGCAAAGCCTATGTAACCAATGCTGCAGACTGGATGACAGGAACAGACGATTACTTAACGGTAATTAATCTTTCGGATTATTCTACGAGTACTAAAACCCTTGGGGTGTGGTCTGAACGTATTATTGAAGAAAATAATAAGCTGTATATCACTAACGGCTATGCTTATGGTGATGCTACTTCTGTTACTGTTTTCAATCCGGCAACCAATAATGTAGAGGCTACTATTCAGTTAGGATTCAATCCTAATTCTTTTGAAGAAGAAGATGGTATCTTATATGTTTTGGGTTCTGAAAAACTTGCAAAAATCAATCTGGCTACCAATATGGTTGTTGGAATCCCAATTACTGTGGCAGCATCAACTTCAGCAGGAGCCAAAAACCTGAATGTTGAAGACAATAAAATTTATTATACCGTTGATACAGCTGTTTACGCCATGGCGCTTAATGCAACTGTAGCTCCGTCTGCTCCATTGCTAACGTATGAATCCCAGTCAGAATACGGAAGAATGTACGGTTTTGCAGTAAACGATGGTAAGATTTATATTGCTGATGGAGGAGATTTTTCTTCAGACAGCAAGGCTTATATTTATTCAACAACAGGAAGTTTATTAAGCACAATTACAGTAGGAGTAGGACCAAACAGCTTTTATTTCAATTAAATATCAATTTTTTTTTAACTCAATTCCATGAAACAACTTTACGGCTTCCTTGCAGCCAGCTTATTATCTTTTACCGCATTGCCGGTTTTTGGACAATCTTTTAATGATGGTGTTTTTATCCTGAACGAAGGTGGCGCCGGTTCTAACAACGCTTCGGTTTCTTTTCTTTCTAATACTGGAAACCTGCAAAATAATATTTATGCAACTGTAAATCCTACAGTAGGGGCCCTTGGAGATACAGCCCAGAATATGGCTATTCATGGCGACTATGCTTATATTGTTTTGAATATTTCGAACACGATTAAGATTGTCAATAACCAGACATTTCAGCATGTAGCCACCATCAATACAGGACTTAATAACCCAAGATATATTGCTTTTAGTAACGGAAAAGCCTATGTAACCAACTGGGGAAGTGGAGGAAGTACAACAGATGATTATGTGGCAGTAATTAATCTTTCTACCAATACAATCGAAACGAATATTGCTTTGGCTGAAGGTGTTGAAAGAATTCTTGAAATAAACGGAAAAATTTATGTGGCCCACCAGGGAGGTTATGGTTACGGAAATACAGTTTCTGTAATTGACCCAACATCAAATACATTGGAACGCAACATTCAGGTAGGTGATGTTCCAAATTCGATGGTTGAAAAAGACGGGATTTTATATGTGCTTTGCGGAGGAAAACCAAGTTGGGCAGGAACTGAAACATTTGGTGCTTTAGTTAAAATAAATACCGAAACCCAAACGGTTATCGGACAGGTTGATTTTCCTCAGAAGCATCCATCGAATTTGAAAATTGATGGCAGCAATGTGTATTATAGTATTAATGCAGACGTTTTCAAAGCATCAATAGCAGATACAGCCGTGCCAGCTACACCTTTCTTTACATTGCCTCCGCAAAACCAATACGGAATTTACGGCATGGAAGTTATAAACAACAAAATATATGTTGGCGATGCCGTTAATTATGTTTCAGATGGTAAAGTATATGTTTACACAACAACAGACGGCACTTTGTCGAATACCTATACGGTAGGAAAGTTGCCAAATGGTTTTGTTAAGGCTGTTGACAGTAATCTGGGAACCGGAGAACATACAAAACAGAATATTGTGCTTTATCCTAATCCGGCAACCGACTATTTATATGTAAATACAGACAAGCAGGCTATGGTAAAAATGTATGATATGGCAGGAAGGTTGATAAAAAACCAGTCTTATACAACGTCCGGAGTTGGTATTTCGGAATTAAATCCGGGTATGTATGTTGTTGAAATCACAATTGATAATGCGACAAGCGTTCAGAAAATAATAAAAAGATAAGACCTGATGAAAAGAATCTTATCCCTGATGTCTATCATGGTTCTTTCTCCTGTTTTGGGACAATCGTATGCTCCGGAAGCAGGTGTGGCGGGCTCCACAGCTATGGAGCCAGACAGCCCGCTTTTTGTAGCCTGGGCTACTGGCATTACGGTTGAAAGAGGCTATGTCAACAAGGCTAATCCGAGCCTTGTTGTTTCCGGAAGCAACAGGGCTTCAGCAGGCGTTCCTCAAAACGCGCTAGGGCCTGCCAACGGAAGCGTCGTGTGTCTGGGAGATGAAGGCAGTGCAATCCTTACATTTGAATTGCCCATCATTAACGGACCGGGATTTGATTTTGCTGTTTTTGAAAACGGTGGTCCTTCTTTTTTAGAGTTAGGGTTTGTGGAAGTAAGTTCTGACGGGATCCATTTTTTTAGATTTCCGGCCCATAGCCAAACGCAAACCGCCACCCAGATAGGAACATTTGGAACACCGTCTGCACCTTACCTGAATAACCTTGCAGGGAAATACGGAAGCAAAGGAGTGCCTTTTGATTTGACAGACATCCCTGATAATGAGCTGTTGGACAAGAACAAAATCACGCATATAAAAGTAATAGATGTAGTAGGCTCGATAGACCCGCTATATGCTACTTATGACAGCTACGGTAATGCGGTAAACGATTCTTTTCCTACGCCGTTTAATTCGGGAGGATTTGATCTGGATGCTGTTGGCGTAATCCATCAGGTAACATTGGGTATTGGCGATAGTGCCAAAAAGAGAATAGCGCTCTATCCCAATCCGGCTTCAGAAAAATTCTATATCCAAAATTTGAAAGAAACCGCCAGAATAACAATCTATGACCTGTCTGGCAGGATTGTTTTTGAAAACAACATTCAGGAGGCAGAAGCTATTTCTGTTTCGGAATTAAATTCGGGCATTTATATTGTCGAAATAGCCACAGGAACAAAAAAGGTTAATGAACGGTTGGTTGTTAAATAATCACCATCGTTTGCAAATAAAAAAGGCTTCCAATCTGGAAGCCTTTTTTTGTATCGATTAAAATTTGAAAAAATCTTTAATTCCATCCGGAACCTTATCTATATACATTTCAGTACCAAATCGCTGCATCGACTTGCGGTCTTTGAAAGGTTCGAATGTTTTATCCGGCTGTTGCATTCTTCTTCTTCCTGCGTTTGTAATCTGTGAGATTGCCATGCTCAAAAGAGGTTCGGTAGGTTCGCCCAAAACTCCAAGGTCACCCAGGTTTTCAGGCTGAGGTGTAGGAGGAGATATTCCATTTTGATATTCTCCGAATCCTGCCGAGTTTACAATTTTGAAACAGATAGGCTGCATGGCATATTTATGGCGGTTTGAACGCCCTTGCTTTCCAAACGAAGGCGAATCATACAAGGTCACGGAACCCACATTTTTTCCAACCGTAACGTCTCCAATCTGAACAACCTCAATGTAAGGTTTCAGCCCGTTGATGACCAATTCACTGGAAGAAGCGGTGCTTTTTGAGGTGAGTATATACACTTTGGTCAGGTTCAGGCTGTTTATAGCGTTACCTCCAATACTGTTTGAGAATCGGTTGATGAGCTGTTCCGGGTCATTGTCATTAAAATAATCTTCAATCTTGGCGTTCCATTGCTGTTTTGCAAAAACCTGTCCGTTAAATTGGCCTGTAATCATACTCGCCAGATAAGTTGCAGATTTTACGGCACCTCCGGAATTGTATCTCAAATCCAAAACCAAATCAGTTACACCTTCGGCTCTGAATTGACCGAAAACAGCATTCAGGTTATTGTCATATTCGCCATAAAAACCATTGTACATCAAATAGCCTATTTTGTGCGTATCATAAGTTAAAACCTTATTGATGAGGATTGGGTTTTCAGCCAGGTCTGTTTTTGTCAATGCTACCGAACGGGAGTTTGGAGTAATGTTTCCGCTATCATAATCGGCTAAATTTAAAGTATAATTCTGCCCTGCAAGCAGTTCTCTGTAGTTATTGACATTTAACGGAGTTCCGTTTACGGCATAAAAAATATCGCCGCGTCGGATGTCTTTAGAAGAAGCATCAGAATTAGGAATGATATAGCGTACCCAGCCAAAAACTTCATCAGAACCTTCTGCTTTTCGCAACAGTTGGTAATCGACTCCGTTGTTTGCCGTATTTCCGCTAAGAACACCTTCCAAAACGGTATAATCGCTAAAAATTACGCTAAACCTGTCGGTATTCGGATAATTGTTTAATAGACTGTAGAATAAATCTTCCGGTGAGCTAAAACCATTAAGATATGCGTTTAATTCACCCTGATTGGCAAATCGGCTATCTGATAAATCCGTTACATCTGCCTGCCAGTAATAATATAAATTAAGGCCTTTCCAAATAAAATCGTTAATTTTTAATTCTTTTGGAACTTCAATGTCATCAAGGTCATCCTGACAAGCAAAGAAGCTTGAAATTCCGATGAATAAAAGGATTGCGAAAATAAAAGTCTTTTTCATAAACAGAATATCTTATAGGGATAGCAATATAATTAACGTAAATTTAGAGGTTTTAGTCTTAATTTCAATTTTTTCTTGTAACAAAAAATAAAGTGACTCGTCTTGATTATATAACCGACCAATTAAAAGTCAAAAATGAACCAATCTGAGTTTGTAAAAATAATAACTCCGTTTAAGGATAAAGTCTTTAGGCTGGCCAAGCGTCTGCTTGTTAGTACGGAGGAAGCAGAAGATGCAACTCAGGAAGTTTTGGTCAAGCTTTGGGACAAAAAAAACGGGTTGGATAAGTATAACAGTGTTGAAGCTTTTGCCATGACAATTACAAAAAATTATTGTCTGGACCAGCTAAAATCGAAAAGAGCCGGAAATCTGCAGATTGTACATAATAATTATACAGACGGACAGGCCGGAATGCAAAAACAGCTTGAAGACCGGGATAGTTTAGGATGGGTCGAGAAAATTATCAACGGACTTCCGGAACAACAACGAATGATAGTTCAGTTTAGAGATGTCGAACAATATGAATTTGAAGAAATTGCCAAAATGATGGATATGAATGAAACCGCAGTGCGAGTTGCGCTTTCAAGAGCAAGGAAGACGATTAGAGAATTTATGACAAAAACACACAATTATGGAATTGGATAGAATAGAAATATTATTAGAAAAATACTTTGAGGGAGAAACCTCTATTGCCGAAGAAAACGAGTTAAAAGCTTATTTTTCATCTGCAGATGTTGCGCAGCATTTGGAGCATTACAAGGCAATGTTTGGTTATTTCTCTTCAGCAAAAGAGCAAAAGTTTGAGCAGCAGATACCGCTAAAATCTAAAAAACTACAGGTAGCGTGGCTGTCGGTTGCAGCATCAGTTGTGATTTTGTTGGGCATGTTTACATTTTACAACCGAAACATCAGTCAGAGCGAGGATTTAGGTACCTATAATGATCCTGAAAAAGCGTTTGAAGAAACGCAAAAAGCCCTGAACCTGTTGTCAAAGAATGTGAATGTAGGCGTTGAAAGTATGCAATATGTTAATGAGTACCAACAATCAAAAAACTTAATATTTAAAAATTAGAAAAAATGACAAGACTTATAATTACCCTGGCTTTAGCCTTAGTTCCAACTTTATTTTTTGGACAATCAGCCTTTGACAAATTTGACGGACAAGATGATATCACTTCTGTAGTGATAAACAAAAAAGCATTTGAAATGCTGGGAGAAATCAAACCGGACGTAAAACAAAAAGATGCAGCAAAATATATGAAGATGGCCAACAATATTGATAACTTCAAATTGTTTTCTACTTCAAGTATTAAAAAAGCTGCAGAAATGAAATCTGCATTCGATTCATACCGTAAAAAAGAAGGTCTGGAAGAACTGGTAAGAGTAAACGATGAAGGAAAGAATGTAATGATTTACATGAAATCAGGGAAAAGTTCCTCTAAAGTAAAAGAATTGCTTATGTTTATCGACGGAGGAGATAAAAAAGGCGACGAAACAGTCTTGATTTCCCTAATAGGAGACATTGATCTGGCAAGTCTGGACGGTTTGTCAAAATAAGAAATGCATACAAAAATCAATAAATACAACTAAAATGAAGAAGTTTTTAATAACAGCAATCCTAGCAATAATGCCGCTTAGCTTTTTTGCGCAGTCCGCTTTTGACAAGTATGACGGCCTTGAAGGAGTAACAGCAGTCATCGTAAACAAAAAGATGTTTGAGATGATGGGAAACGTCAAGTCGAATGACAAAGAGGCTCAACAATATATGAATCTGGTCAAAAAGCTTGACAACCTGAGGGTATTCGTTACCTCGAGTCCAAAGGTAACGTCTGATATGAAACTGACTTCTGACAAGTATCTTAAATCTGCAGCCCTGGAAGAACTCATGAGAGTTAACGATGGAGGAAAAAATATCAAGATTTATGTCAAGTCCGGAGGTTCTTCCACCAGAGTAAAAGAACTGTTAATGTTCATTGAAGGCGGCGGCAAGGATGAGACAGTCCTGATGTCTTTAAAAGGGGATTTTGACCTTAACGACGTATCAGCATTGACAGACAATCTTCCGGGTGGAGATGCATTGAAAAAAGGATTAAAAGGTCCTAAGGGACCAAAAGGACCGAAAGGCCCAAAATAAGATGAAAGCCATGAAAAAACTTGCAATAGTAGCGGCCTTGTGCCTTATGTTATGGAGCTGCAATTCAGAACCGACCTTACAGCAGTATTTTGTTAAAAACTCAGAATCGAAAGATTTTATTGCCCTTGACCTTACGACGGATATATTGAGACTGAACAAGTCCGAGATTTCTGCAGAAGAAAACGCAGCGCTGGAAACTTTAAAAAAGATGAACATTCTGGCCTATCAGGCAGATGCAAAAAATCCGGCGAAGTTTGAAGCAGAACGTGCTAAAATCAAGAATATCCTGAAGAACGAGAAATATCAGGAGCTTATTAAGGTCAATTCCGGGAAAGAAGGCGGTGCCGTCTATTTTGTAGGTGAAGAAGATAAGATTGATGAGTTTGTGCTTTTCGCGAATAAAAACGATGCAGGATTTGCAATAGTCAGAGTATTGGGCAAAAACATGTCACCAAACTCCATAATGACAATGCTTTCTGTATTGAATAAGGCAAATCTGGATATTGAACAGTTAAAGCCGTTACAAAAAATGATTCCGAATTAGATTAGGTTGTTACAGTTAGTTATAAAAGCGTCCGGTTTTGGGCGCTTTTATTTTTTACGGAATTCCTGCCGGAAATATTTAAAAGGAACCAACAGCATTCCGAAACATTCCCCATCTTCTTTACCGATGTGCTTGTGGTGCATTTTATGTGCCCGCCTTACAGCTCTGGCATAGGGATTATCTGTGTTTCGGAAAAGTTTAAATCTTTGGTGGATAAAAATGTCATGTACCAAAAAATAAGCACAGCCGTAAACAAAAATTCCTAACCCTATAGCCAGTCCTATTTCAAGAATATCGTTTTGCCATAAAAGAAAAAAGATAATGCTGATAACTGCATAGATGATAAAAAAAGCATCATTCCTCTCAAACCACGAATCGTGGTCTTTTTTATGATGGTCTGCATGCAGTTTCCATAAAAAACCGTGCATGATGTATTTATGGCTAAACCAGGCCATGAATTCCATGATGCAGAAAGTAAGGACAAAAACAATCAGGTGGAGCCACATACTACAGGTTATAAAATGTTTAACTTATAATTGAAATAGCATCTGGCAAAAAGGCTCAGCTTTTCATAATCGGGAACCCGTATGCGTGTAGTTCGGATTTTAGCCGAAGGTGTTTTCTTTAGCTTGTGCAGTAACTTTTTATAATAGACATAAGCAGTATAAACACCCAGTTTGGCTTCGATAGGCAATTTTATAATGCCTTCGTAACCATCTTTAAAATCGGCTTCGATTTCTTCTATGATTTGTTTTTTTGATGCTTCATCCAGTTTTTCCAGATTGGCATTAGGGAAGTAGGTACGGTTCAGGTTTTCAAAATCGTCTTTCAGGTCCCGCAGAAAATTTACTTTTTGAAAGGCAGAACCCAGTCTCATTGCACTCTGCTTTAATTCTTCATATTTTGAAGTATCTCCTTTTACGAATACCTTTAAACACATTAGTCCTACAACATCCGCAGACCCATAAATATAGTTGTGGTATTCGTCCTTGTTATCGCATCCTGTTTTGGTTAGGTCCCATCGCATGCTTTCCAAAAAAGTTTTGACAAGGTCAACTGGGATATCGTATTTTCTGACCGTATGCTGAAATGAGTTTAATATCGGGTTAAGGCTGATGCCGTCTTGCAACGCACGATAAAAATCCTGCTCAAAAGAATCAAATAGTTTTTCCTTGTCATAGTCATGAAAGCTGTCTACAATTTCATCCGCAAATCGTACAAAACCATAAATATTGTAGATATCCTGTCGTATAGTTGGCGAAAGCATTTTTACGGCAGAAGAAAAGGAAGTGCTGTAAGCTTTGGTCACACACTTACTGGAATCAAAGGAAATTTGGTCAAAAATAGCTTTCATAGGGGTAAGGTTTTTAGCAATTTTAAGATTTGTTCTTCTGAATCAGTTCCGAAACCAATTTTCCTGAAATTAAAGCAGGAGGAACACCGGGACCCGGAACCGTCAGTTGGCCTGTAAAATATAGATTATTGACTTTTTTGCTTTTAAGTTTGGGCCTTAAAAAAGCGGTCTGTAAAAGCGTATTAGCCAGTCCATATGCGTTTCCTTTAAAGGAATTGTACTCTTTTACAAAATCATTGATGCAAAAGGATTCCTTAAATATAACATTATTTTGGATGCTTTGTCCGGTAATCCTTTCAAAACGTTCCATGATTTTATTAAAATAAACATTTCTTAACTCCTCAGTATCAGTTATTCCGGGAGCCAGAGGAATCAGGAATATTCCGGCTTCTTTTCCGTCAGGTGCCGCATTCTTGTCGGTTTTTGATGGGAAGCTGGCATAAAACAAAGGCTCTTCCGGCCATTTCGGGTCATCATATATAGCTTCTGCATGTTTGTCAAAATTCACATCAAAAAACAGCGTATGGTGTTCTACATTGGCTATTTTTTTGTCAAACCCTACATAAAACAGCAGACTGGATGGGGCAAATGTTTTCTTATTCCAATATTCTTCAGTATAAACCCGGTATTTTTGAGGCAAAAGGGTTTCTGTATGATGGTAATCGGCACCACTTACAATGATGTCGGCTTCTGTTTTAGTTCCGTTTAAAATAAGCCCTTCTGCTATTCCGTCTTTAACAATAATTTCATCTATAACAGCGTCCGTCTTTATTATTACACCTAGTTCTTCTGCCAGTTTTTGCATGGCTTCGACTACGGCATACATTCCATTTTTTGGATGCCAGGTTCCAAGCCCGAAATCTGCAAAATTCATAAAACTATAGAACGATGGCGTGTCTGAAGGCTTGGCTCCTAAAAACAAAACAGGAAATTCGAGTATCTGTACAAGTTTTCTGTTTTTAAAACGCTTCCTGACATCTTTTGAAATATTGCCAAAAAATTGCCCCACTTTCATCATGGTTTCGGGAGTTATCAGTTCCAAAGGTGAAACTCCGGGACGGTAGACCAAATTTTTTATGGCTATGTCATAATTGCTCTGAGCCTCAGAAATAAATTCCTTTAGTTTTTGCGAACTGCCTTTTTCTGTATTTTCAAACGTTGCGGCTATTTCATCGAGATTGTCGGCAATGGTAATGCTGTCTTTCTCTCCAAAATATACTTTATAGGCAGGTGATAGCTTCGACAATTCATAATAGTCTGAAGGCTTTTTTCCAAAATCTGCAAAGAACCTCTCAAAAACATCGGGCATCCAATACCATGTTGGTCCCATGTCAAATGTAAAACCGTCTTTTATTAATTGCCTTGCACGTCCTCCTGTTGTCGCATTCTTTTCATAAATGGTAACAGAGTGGCCCTGTTTTGCCAAATAGCAGGATGCTGCCAGGGCAGAAAAGCCGGAACCTATGATTTTGATGTTTTTGCTCATATTGTTTAACAAATATAGTAAAATGATAAACAAAATTTAGTTTTTAAGAAATAATTATAGTTTGTTTAGGGCGTGTTGTAAAGTAGTAAATACGGAAATTTTTTGATTAAGGTTTTCCGTAGGGATATAGTGCGTCATTTTTCCCAAAACCCAAAATTCTGAATGACCGCTGCTCAAAATTTCTTGTTGTATTTTCTCAAGATATTCCGGAATGGTGTCTGCTTCGGGGAACGTAGTCCAATAAGACAGGAACACTATAGTATCAAAATGGGTAGCCAATCCTTTTAAGTTTTCAATAGCGATAGATTGTCCCAGATAAACGGTCTGATAACCGCGTGAAAGGATTTCATAGTTGAGATACATCAGTCCGAGTTCCTGGATTTCATTTTGCGGCAGATACAGTACAAAGATTTTTTCATTTTTGGACGGGTCCGGCAATTGTAACTGTTCGGTGTTGCTTAATAGTTTTTGCCTGATTAGATAACTGATGAAATGTTCGTGGGCAGGTGTAATTGTTCCGGTTTGCCAAAGCATTCCAATTTCATTTAGCAGCGGAATGAACAATTCTTTAAAAATTTCTCCGAACGATTTTGTTACAAGAAGGTTTTCATAGGTGGTATTAAACAGTCTTTGGTCAAAATCCATCATGGCCATCTTGAAGGAGCTGATAACCTGACTGTTAATATTTTTGTCGGAAATGATTTCACTCACAAGCTGCGGAATCTTTTCAGGAGGGAATTTTGAGATTTTGGATATTTTATAGCCGTGGCTGTGCAGAAGCGTAATGTTGAGCAGTTTCTGTAGGTTTTCAGTATCGTATAGCCTGATATTTGATACGGTACGCATGGGTTTCAGTATATTATACCTTTTTTCCCAGATACGTATGGTATGGGCTTTTATGCCGGATAAATTTTCCAGGTCCTTAATGCTAAAAGTACTTTTACTGCTGTTCATCGTTTTTTAGAGTTGATTAAACAAAAATAATGAAATAAATCAGCATTGGAAATACGATAAAGGATATAAAAAAACGCAACCTATGTTTTAGATTGCGTTTTTAGGATTTCTGCTGCGATGATTTATCGGTTACTGTTTACGGAATTTGTGATATTCGGGTTCGCGTCAATTTCCTCTTGCGGAATTTTAAGCTCAAACCTTTTATCGTCTGCGGTCAGATTGATATGTGTTCTGTGGTTTCCGGTACGTGTAATGCCACGCAGCAGACGTTTTGCATCAAACCATTCGATACCGTTCTCCCCGTAAAATTCTTTTCTTCGTTCCGTTAGGATAAGTTCAAAAAGAGCATTACCTGAAGCTGTTGAAGCTTGCGCCTGATTATCTCTGTTTAAACGGATGGCATCCAGCAGTTCGCGTGCCCTGCTTTCGTTCCCCAAATGATATTCGGCTTCGGCTTCAATCAAAATCAATTCCGGATAACGGATGACAGGGATATCGGCATCAAACGTAAACTTGAATTTTGAAGTTACAAATTCCTGCCAGTCGCCAACAGGCGCATTATAAAGATTTGAAAATAAATTTCTGACATCTGTTCCGGAAAACAGGTTGACAAAATCATCATTAATAAATGTTCCGTGATAGGCTACGGCAACATGGTCCATCATAGCATGCGGGTGTGACATGTAATAAGCGCTCTGGTCTGCGGTTTGTGGCAATGCCCATAACCATTCTCTGGCATTAAAATCATTAAAACCTTTGGAATAGCTTGCCGCATCCAAAACGGCACTGGTGTTTCCACCATAGGCTTCATGGGCAGTTGTTTTTGCATTATTCCAATCTCCGGTATATTGATATACCTGGGCCAAAAAAGCCTGTGCAACCTGTTTATTAATATACGATTTGTCAATTCGTTCTTCAGACAAGCCGGCGACTGCCGTTTCTAAATCGGATAAAATCTGACCGAAAAATTCAGCTTTTGTCGACATTCCTTTTCCTTCAGAAGTAGGCTCTGTATAAATAGGAGGGAATTGCAGGTTTTTAGGTGACTGGTAGGCATCGCCAAATTCCAGGGCCAGTTGGAAATAATAAAATCCTCTCAATGCTAATGCCTGCGATTTGGTTTCCCTTTTGTCCTGTTCCGAAAGCTGGCTGCTTGATTCTATTCCTTTAATCAGATTGTTCAATTGGTCAATAATCTTATACGAAAATCTCCAGGTGAAATTGGGGCGTGTGTAAGTTGCTTCCCGGTTTTGGAAATCGTAGTCGTCGCCAAACCAAATCTGTTTCTGGATTAACGATTCGCCCCTAACGCTTCTTGCAAAATAAACAGACTGCAAGCCGGCTGCTTCATTGTTTAGAAACTGGCCGCGGTTCAATCGAAGGATTCCTGCAATAAAAGCATCGACACCTGCGCGATTGCTGAAAATAACATCAGGAGTGACATTATTTGTAGGTTTAGGCTCATCTAAGAAATCGGAAGAACATCCGGTCTGCAAAAGACTTGCAGATAGAAGAACGAGTAAAATATATGTTTTTTTCATGTCTTTAGGTGTTAAAAATTAAGGTTGAATCCTAATGTCACGGTTCTTGAAAGCGGCGACCTGAAATTGGTTGTTCCGTTAATGCTTTGTTCCGGGTCGATTCCTTTATGCGATTGGAATGTCAGCAGGTTGTCTGCCTGAAGATAAATCCTTGCCTGATTAATTTTCAGTTTATGAATACTTTCAATTGGAAGGCTGTATCCTAACGTCAGCGCTTTCAATCTCACATAATCATTTTTGTACAGGAATCGGGTGGAAGCCGCCGCAAAATTATTGGTCGAGTTGAGCAATACCGGAATATTGGTAATATCACCCGGTTTTGTCCAGCGGTTTTCAATATCGGGTGAGCTTTGCCTTCCTCTTGAAATACCACCCATCAGGGCTGCATAATCGGAATCATAGACATAGGAGCCCAAACTGAAATTGAACAAGGCACTTACATCAAATCTTTTGAACTGTACTGAATTCGTAATACCTCCAATGATTGCAGGAAGGGCCGATTTGTTGTAATATCTTGTTGCTTCGTCATAATTTTTAGTCGTTTCTTTTCCGGTAACATTTCCGTTGGCATCAACCACATCCTTATACCACATAGCATAACCGTCATTCGGGTCGACACCGGCATAGTCTCTCAGATAAAAATCATAAAGCGAGCGTCCTACTTCCCAACGATTCAGGCCTGTGATAAAAGAATCCTGCGTCAGTTCCGTAATCTTGTTTCGGTCTAAAGAAAAATTCAGATTCGTATCCCACGAGAAGTTATCGGTTTTGATGTTATGTGATGTAAGGCTAACCTCCAGACCGTAATTTCTTAGAGAACCTGCATTGGTCAATACGCTTGTATTTCCGGTTGATGACGGAATCGGAACATTGTACAAAAGGTCGATTGAACTCTTGTTGTAATAATCTACAGAACCTTCCAGTTGGCTGTTGAAAAGGCTGAAATCCAGTCCAATGTTGAACGATGCCGTTTTTTCCCAGGTCAGGTTTTTATCAACACGGTCGCCTAGCAAAACGCCGGGATTTTCCAGTTGGCTGAAACCTGTTTCAAAACTCTGGATATACGGGAAATAGGAAGAAGTCTGGTTATTACCCAATTCACCATAAGAACCTCTTAATTTCAGAAGATTGACCACGTTACTGTCTTTTAAGAAATTCTCATCCGAAATAATCCAGGAAGCTCCAACTGAATAGAAATTACCCCAACGCACCTCCTGTGAAAATCGGGAAGAACCGTCTCTTCTATAGGAAGCTTCCAGAAAGTATTTGTTTGCAAAATCGTAACTCACTCTTCCTAAGAAACTGTTTAAACGGTCTTCCAAAACATAACCATCTACAGATTCAGGAGTAGTTCCGCCGCCTATAACCGTTACGCCCGGCAAAAATCCGGTCGATGAAGCTGCAAACAGGTCATTTTTGGATTGATAGGCTTCGTAAATTACGTCAACACCAACAGAATGGTCTCCAAAATTATTGTCATAGCGTAATGCATTGATGAAATTTATGGTTTTTGTGCTGGTCTTTTCACGGCTCACTCTTCCATTGACGCTTGATGCCTGCCCGTAAACAGAGTTCATATATTCTTTGGCATCATAATTATAATCCTCATACGCCAGATTGGTTTTGAAGGAAAGCTTATCCGTCAGTAAAAACTTGGCATATCCGTTAAGATTTACATTGCTTCTGTTGTTGCGGTTCTGGTCTTTATAAAGCGAACCTACAGCATTGTCGCCACTCATTAAAGGACGTACTCCGTTCACCAATTGCGTTGTGTTTCCGTAGTCAAAAATATTTCCTGATACAAGACTGCCGTCTGGATTTCGTCTGTAGACAGGGTATACGCTTGGCATGGCATAAATCCAACTCATGGCGCTGGTAAAGGAAGTGCCGGATTGCACAGGAAAGTTTTGTCGTGAGGCCGAATAGGCAACATTGCTTCCCACTTCAAGCCAGTCGTTTACTTTAGTATCAACATTTAATCGGAATGTGGAACGTTCAAACTTCGAGGTTTTGACCAATCCGTCCTGATTCAGGTAATTTCCGGATAAGAAGTAGGTGGTATTTTCACTACCGCCGCTCACATTGAAATTGTACTCATTCCTAAAGCTTTGGTTCCGGAACAGTTCGTCCTTCCAATTCGTTTCCCAGTTTAATTGGGCATTCGGATTTAATTGTCCGTTCGAATCGATAATGTTTGAAACATTGTATGGATTGTATCCCAAAGCGCTAACCAATCCTGAAGCCGCATTGCTGGCTGCATTTTCAGGAGTTTGCCCCTGAACATACTGATAGGTGTTTTTTCGGGCTTCCCATAAATATTTTACATAGTCATTAGTGCCTAAAACTTCATGGGTTTTTACCGCATCACCGGAGATTCCCGAAGAAACCCTGAAACTTACCTGCGGCAGGGAATTTCTCTTGCCTGATTTTGTCTTGATGACAATAACGCCGTTGGCTCCACGGGAACCGTATAAAGCGGTTGACGCTGCATCTTTCAGGACGTTCATAGATTCAATCTGGTCGGAACTGATGGAATTGATGTTTCCGTTAAAAGGAACACCGTCTACAATAATCAGCGGAGAAGCGGAGGCGTTTATTGAGCCGATTCCCCTCACGCGTATTGTTGGACTTTCACCCGGCTGACCGCTGGAATTAATAACGCTGACACCCGGAACAGAACCTTGTAAGGCAGAAATTACAGAAGTGGCCTGCTGCTTTTCTAAAACCTCACTGCTCACTTTTCCAATGGCACCCACAACCGCACGTTGTTTTTGGGTTCCGTAGGCAACGATTACAATTTCGTCCAAACCAACACTTTCGTCCAAAAGCTGTACCGTCAGATTGGATTGGCTGCCTACTTTAATTTCTCGGGTTTTGTATCCCAGGAAGGTGAAAACAAGAATGTCTTCCGGGGTCGCTTTGATGGTGAATTTTCCATCGAAATCGGTTTGGGTTCCCAGTGTCGTATTTTTTACCGCTATGGTAACGCCGGGCAGCGAAAGACTGTTCGCATCAGTAACATATCCGGAAATTTCCTTTTCCTGCGCTGCTGCTATTAGCGCATTGAGAAGCAAAAATCCGAATAGAATTTTTGATAGTTTACTCTTCATTTTTAAAAGATTTGATTAATTTTAGCAGCATACACTTATACGTATCGTTTTTTAGCTGCTATAAAAAACGGCACAAAAAAAGGAGGCTCGCACAAGCCTCCTTTGTTTTATACAAAGTCGAGGTCTTACGATTTTATGAAATATTCATGCACCAATAATTCATTGATGCGCTATACATTGAAGTACTGTTTGTACAGCAGGTTGTGGCTTTATGCCAACAATTTTTACATAGCATCATGCATTCTAAAAAGCCAAAAAAGTTTTTAGATTTTGAAGTTGGGTTTTTGCTGATGTTTGTAAACTGATTCATTGGGTAGATTTTATTATTTGATTGGTATCAAATTTTTAGTCCGTATTTCTGTGGCAAATGTATTTAATAAAACACTTTAATTCTGTAAAACACATCAAAATCAGTATGTTTTTCTTTTTAATCTATTTTTAATAGTATTTTTGTATAGTTTTGTATTGGACTTTTTATCCAAAATAGAAAATCATACTATGATAACATTAGATGCAACCGACAGAAAATTGCTGCTGGAACTCCAAAAAGATGCAAAACAATCTATAAAACAGCTGGCAGAGAAGGTAAACCTGTCAATTACTCCGGTTCATGAGCGAATCAAAAAGTTGGAATCTGCAGGTGTCATTCAGAATTATGCTGCCGTAATCGACCCCAAAGCTTTGGGAAAAAAATTATTGGTGTATTGCCAGGTAACGCTTGTGAGGCATCAGGAATCGCTTTTTGAAGAATTTGAATCGTATGTTTTAGGACTTGATGAGGTTTTGGAAGCATCCTATATAGCCGGTACTTATGATTTTCTCCTAAAACTTTTACTGGATGATATGGAAGATTATCAGAATTTCGCCGTACATAAAATCTCAAAACTTGAAATTATTTCCAATATCAAAAGTGCTTTTGTTATCAGGAGCATTAAAGAAAGTTCCGTAATCAACTGTTTGTAGATCAGTGGAAAAGGTAGCTTTTCCGCGGGCTTGACCTTACAGAATAGATATTGTTGATATTTAAATCAAATTTATCCATGTATATATTTATATGTTTCTATATGTTTTGTAATTTTGTAACAGATTTACCAAATGATAGTTATCATAATTGCTATGATGGATAACAAAAAAATAGAGAAAATATCTAAAGCCCTGAGCGATGTGAGCAGAATTGCTATTTTGCAGCAATTCAAAAAAAAGCATGATGGTGTTTACTGTGCCGAGTTTAATGATATGCTCGACCTTACACAGCCTTCTGTTTCGCACCACCTCAAGCAATTGGTAGATGCTGACCTTCTTATTCCTGAAAAAGAAGGAAGAAACCTAAAATATTCGCTCAACCAAAAAGTACTTGACGAGTATATCGCCAGCCTCAACAACCTGAAAGGCTAGCTTTGCCTGCTTACAAAATTTTTTAACCTTTATTATTAATAGAAACATTTAAATATTTGAATTAATGAATAAGTCAATCTATATAATGGCTTTGGGAGCCTTCGGTATTATTACCACAGAATTTGGAGTTATAGGTATTTTGCCAACGCTGGCAAAAGAATTTCAGGTTTCAATCGATACGGCAGGCTGGCTGTTAAGTGCTTTTGCACTGACTGTTGCTGTAGCGGGTCCGTTTACTACAATGCTAACGGCTAAGATTAACCGCAAGACCATAATGTGTGCCGTTTTGGCTGTATTTGTAATATCGAATCTGCTTTCTGTTATTTCTCCTAATTTCACAATGCTAATGATTGCCCGCATCGTTCCAGCTTTTTTGCATCCTGTTTTTTGGGCAGTATCTATGTCTGCAGCAGCAAAACAGGCCGGACCTAAAGATGCTCCAAAAGCAATTTCTGTTGTGATGGCCGGCCTTAGTGTGGCAACCGTATTAGGTGTTCCAATAACAACTTACATGGCAGATTTGTTTGATTGGAGGGCTTCCTTCGCTTTGGCGGGAATCATTAACCTTATCGCTTTTATAGCCCTGGCTCTTTTTGTTCCTTCAATGCCTGTGGAAGAAAAACTGCCTACAGAAAATCAGGTAAAAGTATTAGACAAACCTCAGGTATGGTTCAAGCTTTTTACGTCTTTGATTATAGTGGCGGGAATGTTTGCAACTTATGGTTATCTGGCCGAGTATATGGATAAGATTTCGCATATGAATGGTACGGAAATCAGCATTATGCTGCTTGTTTTTGGTGTGACCGGTATTGTTGGAAACTGGCTTATGGGAATCGCACTCAGCAAAAACGTAATGCTAACTAACCGATTGTTTTTACTGTCCCTGATAGGAATCCATTTATTGGCGTATCAATTTGGTGGTGCTTTTGTTCCGATGGTTATTATTCTGTCGATATGGGGCTTTATCCACACGGGAGGCTTCCTGGCTGCGAATATCCACATCATAAATGGTGTTCCGGAACAGGCACTTGAAAGTGTAAATGGTCTGATGCCTTCTTTTTTTAATGCCGGTATCACATTGGGAACTTTGCTTGGCGGTTTTGTCATAGCACAGTATGGCGTGCACGAAGTTATTTGGTTGAGTGTTCCGTTATTGCTGTTGGCTTTTGGATTTACGTTTATTACACTGGAGAAGAAGCATAAGGAAGTAGAACAGGAATTAGAAGCAGAGCCTGTGAAGGTTGTTTCGTGTGAATAAAAAATTTAAGATTTAAGATTTAAGATTTAAGATTTAAGATTTAAGATTTTTCAAATTACTTTCTCTTTGTGGCCTGGCGTCTTTGCGGGGAATTATTTCCTTGCAAAGACGCCAGGCCTTATTATAGTAGGACATTACTATCAATCAATCTGTTTTTTCTTCTTTTTTAGAAAGTCGAAAGAATCGAATCTTCGGATATAGGAAAGTTTAAAATTTCCGGAAAACAGGCTGACATTTGAATGCTCATTATCTGAAAAGGCCGAAAATACGGTATTGCTGACAAATGAAAGTCCCGCCGACCAGTTTTCAGTATCATAACCTAAAGCTACGCGCGGAAATAAAGTAGGATAGACCTCGATTTTTTCTTTACCAAAGGTGTTGAATTTTTCGGAACCAATATTGACACCAACAGTAGTCGAGATACTCGCAAACCATTTTTTGTTGATTGCCCATAGATAAGCATAACCACCACTTACGCCAAATTGGAAATTATGCAGCGAATTTCTTTTTTTGTGTACAAATGAACTGTCTGATTCAATCTTTGAAAAATAAACACCTCCGCCAATCAGAAAGCTTCCTGCCGATTTTAACTGTTTTTCATTTTGGTTAAAGGCAGCCCTGTATGAAAATTTTTTATTGTTGAAGATGTATTGTCCGTAAGCGCCATATTGCCGGATTTTCAGGTCAGGATAAAGGGCAAGCACATTACCCGATTCGTCTTCTGCATAGAATCCGCGGTATCGCTGTATAAAAATATCAAAGGTGAATTTCTTTCCGTAATTGTGTATTTGCAGGTCCAGCGCCTTGGTTCTTCCCTTTTCCTTATCTCTCATAAAATTGAATCCCTGTCCGTAACTGACATTTACAATCGTATTGTTCATTGAGAATCCCAAACCAATATTGGGAGGATTATTGGGCATGAATTTTTTATATTCCTCGGTGCCTGTCTGTTGCTCCATCGACAGAAAATTAATCGCCAGATAGGTCCTTATCGAGAAATTATGCTCATAAGGTCTGATATAGGTGCTGTCGCGTTGTGCCCACGAAAAGGACGTCATAAAAAAGAAGAGAAGGAAGAAATAGGGTTTCATCAGGATATAAAACGCGAATAGTCTGTCAGGATTATTTATTGTAAGAAAAAATCTTTATAAAAGTACTAAAATAAAGAAGAGCCGCGACTATCACATTAAATAATAGATAATTTTTGAGTCTTGTGTTTGAAAGAAAAGGGTTTGTATTTATTTGAAATAAAGAATGTTATGATTGTGTCGTAAAATTGTCACAATAATGGCGTATTGATTTTAGGGTTAAATTCAACTTTGATTCCGAATCTTGCACGAAAAAGAAATCAGAATGAAAACTTTAAAAAAAATCCTGTTGGGCCTATTGGCGCTTATTGCCTTATCGTTAATTGGAGGTTATTTCTATTTTGAAAAGAGATTCTCGCCACCTCAAAATTATCTTACCGTTTCGGGCCTATCTGAAGGTATTCCTATGGTGTGGCAGGGAAATGATGAAAATCCATATGGGGCCATTCTTTTACCTGTCAGAATTGATGGAATTGATAAGTTGTTTTATATGCAGTTGGATTTGGGTTCGCCCGTAACGGTATTTTATAAGAACTCTTTGCAATCTGTTAAGGCCAGGTTTCCTGACAGGATTCCGGAAGAGACAGAAAAAGGAAAAATAGCACTGGATTTTTCGCTTCGGGATATGAAGGTTTCATCAAAGTTTTTTGAAGTATTAGATTATGGAACTAAGGCCGATTTTGAAAATCCCGATGCCCAAAATATAATAGGAACCCTTGGAACGGATTTGTTGGAAAAAAGGATTGTCACATTGGACTTTAAAAACAGCCGCTGCTCCTTTTCTAAAAAAAGAGAAGGTAGTGGTTTTGAAAGATTTGAATTTAAGAAACGAAGGATTCTCATTCCGGCAGTGATTGGTAATGAAAACCTGAAGCTGATGTATGATTCCGGAACAAGTGGCTATGAACTTATTATGAATAAGGATAAATGGGAAAAGTACAGAAAAGGCGGTGAAGTAAAAATTGATAAAGGAAATTCATGGGGAAAAATACTAACGGTAATGACAGCATCGTCCCATCAAAAAATAAGATTTGGAAGCAAAACGTTACAACTTTCAGAAGTGACTTACATTGAAGGCACATCCAAGGCGCAAAACTTTTTGATGAAGTTTTCAGGCATGCAGGGAATGATTGGAAATAAACTGTTTCTAAACCGAAAAATGATTTTGGATTGTAGAAACCAGATGTATAAAATTGAATAAAACCATATAAAGTTTACTGTTAATTCCCATTGAAATCATTAAGTATTCCTTCTTCCAACCGGTCTAAAACCTGTATGAGCAATTGTTCCAGAGTTTGATTGGCCTGGCTTTCCGTGAGTAGGGGAGTAAGATGTTCCTGCCATAAAGTGTCAAATTTATCCTGATGGTAACGCAACAGCCCAAACTGGTGGTTTTTGTCAAAATAAATATAAAAAGCTTCTTCAAATTGCCAATCGTAATGATGCAAACCAATGCATTTATAATTAGTATTAATGTAGTTGATTTTGGATTCGGGTATATGGCTAAATTCCGGACGGTCATTGCTCCAGGAATGCTTAATACCATCAATAAGCCCCATAGATTGTCGCTTTTCGTAACGCCGTTCGGATTTTAGTTGTTTCAATAAACTATTAGCAGACGGAATATTTAAACCGTAAACATCAAATGCATGGTTTCGTATGCCACCAATCTGTAGATAAAATGCCAATAATTCCTTGGGTATTTCAGCGTCTAAAAAAGTTGATAATTCTTTTAGTTCTTCTGTACTTGCAACTTCCGCCTGTTCTATTCTGTATTCTGACTCGCCTTCCTCATCATCAAATGTGCGGTCAATTATTTCATTAAATTTCTTGATTCTTGATTTTAACTGGTCCATAAGTATTGAATTAAGTGGCTTATATAGAATATAATGTAGTTTTAATTTTATAAAAATAGCATAAATAATTTAATGATAAATAAATGTTATAAAAAAAATAATTTTAAGTAAAATATAAATTTTGGTTATGTAGATGTTTAAAAAATTTTTATGTTTGCCGAAAACACAGTTATGGTAATTATACCATTTCAAATTTAAACGCCAATTAAAAAAACTTATGGAAAAGCAATTTTTGTTATTGTTTCTTACTGCAATTATTTTTTTCGTTTCTCTTTTAGGCAGATTCTTTTTCCTAAAAATGAGAACCTATCTTATAAATAAAAATCCAAATAAAAAACTTATAGAATAAAAGAACACGATAAAAGAAATCGGTAAGATACTCCTATGTAGTGTTTTACCAAAAAGCGTATTTGACACTTTAAGAGTCAAATCGTTCAAAAGCCCAATTAAATTTTAATTCCATACCTGCTGAAGTGAGCTTTAGTAAGGCATGTATCTAAATAATAGGGCATATGAACGCAAAAGTTATTGATAATTATTCCAGGCTCAAAATACCTGTATTCCTGTTACCTTTCTTCTTACTGATTTTGATTGTTTTGTTTCTGTATGCACAGAATGCTTTGTGTATTAATGAATATGCGGAAATACAGAAAAATAGCTTTCTTTTTATTAATCGTAAACTGGCACCATACCCAAACCTGCTGCATAATTTTACTCAATTTGGGGATGCATTGGTCTTTTTATCGCTTCTGGGTCTTTTTGTTCTATATGCTCCTAAAATGTGGGAAGCCTTACTATCCGGTTCATTGGTTTCACTAGTATTTTGCAGCCTGCTAAAAAATATATTTGCAGTACCAAGGCCAGCAGCAGTATTTGATAATGAAGGTTTTTCTATCATTGGCAAAAGGCTCTCCGGATGTACCAGCCTGCCTTCCGGACATTCCATTACAGTATTTACAGTTCTAACCGTGCTGATGTTTGCCCTTATGCCTAAAAGATTATGGTACAAAATGGGATGGATTTTTTTCTTAATCCTTATAGGCTTTGGGCTTGCTTTTACCAGAGTTGGAGTAGGAGCCCATTACCCGATTGATGTCATTGTAGGTAGTATTGTGGGATATATTTGCGGGCTTTTAGGTATTTTTATCAGTCGGAAATATAAAATTCTGTCCTGGATTGGCAATAAAAAATATTATCACGTCATTCTTCTTCTATTTCTGGTTAGTGCTATTTTATTAATTACCAAAATAATTAATGAAAATTTGATAGTGTTTTACCTCGCATTCCTTAGCTTAGTTGTCTCATTGTATAAAATTTTCACGGTCTATGTTAAAGATAAAAAATAAACTGAAGTTAGCCCATTTTGCCTTACTGATGAGTTTATTGAACTTTGTGTTTTTCCATTTTCCATTCTATGGCTATGTCTTTAATAATGTTGACTACAAAAGTGGAAACGGCATTCTTCTGATTGTAAGTCTCGTGGTGCTGATGCTGGTCGCCAATGCCTTTGCTTTCTACCTGATACTTTATCTCTCTCGTCCGGTCGGGAAATTTTTATTGGTTTTATTTTTTATCATTAGCGCAGTTGCAGTGTATTTTGTCAATACCTACAGTGTCATTATAGACGAAAGTATGATTGGCAATGTCCTCAATACCAATTATGAAGAATCCAGCAGCTTTTTTTCTTTTAAATTGGTGCTATATGTCATCTTTCTAGGAATTATTCCCGCTGTCTTTATTGTCAAAACAAAAATAACAAGTGTGCCGCTGAAGAAATTTTTAACCACTTTGTCTCTTACACTGTTGTTTATAGTAGGTATGGCATTTGCCAATGCCAGTAACTGGCTGTGGATTGATAAAAACTCAAAACAATTAGGAGGACTTGCAATGCCCTGGTCTTATACTGTAAACACCTCTTTGTTTTATATTCACAAATACCAGAAGAACAAGAAAGAAATTCTGTTACCGGATGCTACTATAAAAGATACCGAAAAATCGGTTGTGGTTTTGGTTATCGGAGAATCAGCAAGGAAGCAGAATTTTTCACTCTATGGGTATGCGAGAAACACTAATCCGCTGCTTTCCAAAGTGGAAAACCTGTCCCATTTTGAAGCAACTTCCTGTGCCACCTATACTACCGCGGGAGTGAAATGTATTCTGGAGCATGCCGATACGGGAAAGCTGTATGAGATACTGCCCAACTACCTTTACAGGAATAATGCAGAGGTCATCTGGAGAACAACTAATTGGGGAGAACCTCCGGTTCATATAAAAAACTACCAGAAGCGTGATGCTCTCCTGCCGGACTGCCAGGGTGAAGGATGTGGCTATGACGAAGTTTTATTGTCAGGGTTGAAAGAACAGATACTTGCCAGCAAAAAAGATAAGGTGTTGGTGGTATTACACACAAGTACAAGTCACGGGCCTACTTATAGTAAAAAGTATCCGTCCCGGTTTGAGAATTTCAAGCCCGTATGCAACAGTGTCGAATTGGGTAACTGTTCAAAGGATGAACTTATCAATGCCTACGATAACACCATCGTCTATACGGACTATATTCTGAACAGTGTGATAGAAAACCTGAAACAGTTGAAAGAGTATAAAAGTTCGATGATTTTTGTTTCAGACCACGGTGAATCTTTGGGAGAGAAAAACCTGTACATGCATGGAATGCCTATGAGCATTGCTCCAAAAGAACAGTATGAAATTCCTTTTCTGGTTTGGGTGTCTGACGGCTCAAAACAACTCAAGCCCAACAAGTCACTAACGCAACACCATGTGTTTCACAGTGTATTGAATTTCCTGGGTATACAGAGTCCTGTCTATAATGAAGAAATGAACATATTTCAATAAAGGTTCAAGGTAAAAAAAGTTCAAAAATTATTCTCTTTCGGATGAATTTGTTATCAGATTGGAGTGGCAGTAATCAAAAATCTGTGAAAAACGAAGTGTGTAATAAATTAAAATATAGTGGAGACCAGAAACCACTCAAAAAACGGGGCGTTACTGAAAAGCCTTATGAGTAAGGAAATTTAACTTAAAAGATAATTTATGAAAAAAAGAGTTTTCACTCTGGCAGTTGGAGCTTTGCTATGCTCAACACTATTTACTTCATGCTATACTTACACTACTGTGGTAGGAAAAGGAGCTAAAGGAGAGCAAAAAGTTTCAAAATGGAATCACTATGTAATTTATGGTTTGGCTCCGGTTGGAGTTTCGGATGCTAAAGCAATGGCTGAAGGAGCAACTGACTATACTGTTACTACAAAACATTCGTTTATTAACGGTTTAATTGCTGGTTTGACTTTTGGTATTTACACACCAACAACTACAACAGTTCAAAAGTAAGCTGAAAATTCCAGCAGAGAGTGGGATGAAATATTTCCCCTCTCTGCGATTTTTAAAATAAAACCCAAAATAATAATGAGAAAAATACTTTTTTTCCTTCTATTGATAATAGGACTAATCTTGACTTATAAAATAGGGAGAATATTTATATGTGATTACAATCGCCTAACCGATTACGGTTTAGGGTACCTGACAGGTTTGGTAATTATACTGCTATTAATCATCAGCATTACTATTTGGTTAGGAGTCAAAATATACAGAAAGAGAAGCTAGCTACAACACAGTGCAGAAATAGAGCCGGTTTACTGTAGTCAGCAACATTTATTGTTCCGATAGTTTTGATAAGAACGGAAATAAAATATAGCTAAAAATAAGTATTTTAGACACAAAATCGGAGTACCTGATTGGTATTTGATAAAACATTGAAAATCATGGAAAAAAACAAAGCGTCATCGTTTATTTTTGGTATAATAGCAATCATTCTGGGAAGTGTCTTATTTAAACAGTTCGATTTTAAAACACTAAAATTTGAGCATACAGGCTTAGCTGTTATTTATAGCATTACTTTTCTATTTTCAGTCTATGTCCTGGTGAGAAACTATAAAAACAATCAAAAAAGACAATAAAATACCCCCATGAATTTCACTGTAATGCAATCCTACCATTGTATCAGACAGATTCATGTTCAGAATATAAAAATTACATACTATCATAATGAAAAGAAAAATTCTACCACTCCTGTTATTAACTTTTTCCACCTTTAGTTATGCCCAAAACTGTGATTGTGAAAGCAATTTTAATTGGGTGAAAAAAACATTTGAAGAAAACGACGCAGGATTTGAATATATAATCAGCAAAAAAGGAAGAGATGCTTATGAACTTCATAGCCAAATGTATTTGGAAAAAGCAAAACAGCTTCCTAATGATAAAGAATGTGCCATAGTAATAGATAAATGGGTTCGGTTTTTTCGTGACGGACATATCGGGATTAAATATTTAAAAGAGCCTGTTCAGGAAACCAATTTCACGGTTGAGAACATCCCGGTTAATGAAAAAGATTTTAAAAAATATTTGAGTAAAAAGAAGACACAGGATAAATATGAAGGAATTTGGAGTTTTGGCAGTTATGTTATCGCAATAAAACGCAGAAACAACGAATATGTAGGCACAATCCTTTCTTCCACCAATAAAAACTGGAAAGTTGGTGATGTAAAAACTGTTTTTACTGAAAATGATGGAACTCTTTATTTAGGAAACAAGTCTCCCCAAAAGATTAGTAAAATTACAACTATAGGAAATACTTATCTAAAACTTAATAGTACTATTTTACAAAAGAAGTATCCTGAAATTAAGGAAGATGCTACTATTTCAAAAGAAATCCAATGGTTGGATACTGCCAAGCCGCTGTTTGAAAAATTAAATGAGAATACTGCTTATTTGAGAATTCCTGATTTTGAAATTTCAGAAAAGAAGCACATCGACAGCATTATTGAGAAAAACAAGGATATAATTTTGGCAACGAAAAACCTGATTATTGATGTCCGTAATAATCCGGGAGGTAGCGATGCAAGTTACAGTTCGTTAATCCCATTTTTATACACCAACCCAATAAGAACAGTGGGTACCCTGTTTTATTCTACGCCTCTTAATAACCAGAGAATGCTGGAGCTTTCCCAAAATCCTGACTTTGACAAAGAATCACAGGAAGGCTTCAAAAAATATTATGAGACTTTAAACGCATCGCTTGGAAAATTTGTAGATATTTTTAATAAAGACGTTTTTATACAGACTCGTAAAGAAATAACAAGATACCCGGAAAACATCGGTATTGTAATTAATGAAAAAAATGGAAGTACGACCGAACAGTTTTTATTGACCGCAAAACAAAGCAAGAAGGTCAAGCTATACGGAAAGACTACCCGTGGGATGCTGGATATTTCTAATGTCAACATTATTGAATCACCTTGTAAAGATTTTGAACTTTACTATGGTTTGTCAAGAAGTTACAGAATTCCGGATTTTGCCATAGACGATATCGGTTTACAACCTGATTATTTTATTGACGGTTCAGTATCAGAATACAATTGGATAAAATTTGTGGATGAGACATTAAACAGCAAATAAAAAAATGGATAACGAAATCCTATTTACAGAAAGACAAAGGTTCAAGCAATGGTGGCTTTGGTTCATCCTGTTAGGCATTAACGGACTTTTTTTGTTTGGTGTAATTAAGCAGGTTGTTGGCGGAGAACCTTATGGAGACAAACCAATGAGCAATACAGGACTTATAATAACAACGGCACTAACGGTATTCCTTACCTTTCTGTTTGTTAGCTTCCGGCTTGAGACCATAATAAGGAAAGACGGGATTTATGTTCGTTTTTTTCCTTTTCATTTAAAATTTCGGCATTATGCCTGGAAGACATTGACAAAATCTTATGTAAGACAATATGCTCCCATTGCTGAGTATGGAGGATGGGGTTTGCGTTACGATTTTATGGGAAAAGGAAAGGCTCTTAATGTTTCTGGTAACAAAGGCCTGCAACTTAAATTTACAGATAATAAGAAATTGCTCATAGGAACAAATAAACCCGATGAATTAACCGAAATACTAAAGAAATTAGGGCAATTGAATCAATAATAAACACGATTTTAGGAATGCTCCTATAAAACATCTGTACAAATTAGAAAGTAGGATTTCATCAAAATCAATACTAAATTTATTACATCAAAGGCACAACCATTAGTCGCAATTTTAACCAACCAAACTACCAATACAGAGCTTTGACATTAACGAATAAAAATAATAAAAACGACAAATGATAAAATTTGCTTACACCATTTTATATGTTCAGGACGTGACAAAAGCCATTGAGTTTTATGAATACGCATTCGGCTTTTCAAGAAAATTTGTGTCACCTGAAAATGATTATGGGGAACTTTTAGTTGGAGAAACGACACTTTCGTTTGCTTCAACAGTATTAGCAAAATCAAACTTGACAGATGGTTTTATAGAAAGCAATATAGCAACCAAACCATTTGGAATTTAAATAGGTTTTACTACAGAAAATGTAGAGGAAACTATTTTAAAAGCTGTAAATGCAGGTGCCACTGTTGTTGAAAATCCAAAAACAAAACCGTGGGGACAAATCGTTGCCTATCTAAGAGACCTTGATGGCTTTTTAATTGAAATTTGTACACCAATGGGTTGATACTTTTTTTGGAGGATTTCACTTTGTTTTTCCTTAATGATGACCACCATGACCGTTATGATTTTCTCCCATTTCCTCATTTTCTGAAACTTCTACAGTAAAATCTGTGGTATGGATTTTTCCATCTATTTTAAACTGTACCCACATTCTGTATAAACCGGCTTTTTTAATATAGGTTTCAGCATAGACAGGAAAACGATTGTCTGACATGGGATGTATGTGAAGGAAATCTTTATCCGCTTTGCCTATCATTACAATATGCGCATTGGCTCCAAGATAAGGTTGCATATCTTTTTCTTCAAGAAGGATGCTGTCTTTTTCGATTGAAAATTGCAGGCTTTGTTTGGCATTTGTTTTTAAATCTTTTCCGTTGACTAAAATTACCGTATAGCCATCAATAACGGATGCCAATTTTGTATCCGATTCCGGTTTTTTGTAAAGATACTTGCCGTCCACCTCAATAGTGTGCTTTGCAATAGTTGCCGGATGGTCTATGGGTTTGTAGTCAATAAACAAAAGATATTTTCCGGATGACGGAAAAATTTCAGAAACATAATAAGTACCGTCTGCCTGTTCTTCCGGATGAATATGGTCAAACCATGTTAATTCGTCGTTCACCAGCAAGAGATGCATTTTCTTGGTGTGTACTTCTTCCAAAGGAATATTTTTATAATTTTCGGTAACCGAAATAACAAAGAATGCCGGTTCGTCAGCGGCTATGTTTTGTGGCTCATAAGTAATTTTTACTATCGGTTTGACTGCGTGCTGATGTGTATTCATGATTTGATATTTTTTGTATAGTCAAATTTCCGAAATCATGAATTTTTACCTTTACGCTATTGCTAATTAGATTTGTAATATTTACTGTTTGATGTAAAATTCTTTTTACTGATTTCTTCTCATTAAGAAAAGAATTTTTAAACGTACTCAAAAGCTACATTCTCCAAACAGTAACAATTAATTTTACATAAATCAAGACACCCCATTCGGGATTAATTACTTTAATCTTCATATAAGCTTACAGGCTGTTGCATATGCCAGTGCTTTATTAATATTGTTTACTTCCAGTTTTTGGAGCAGGTTTCTGCGATGAAATTTGATAGTATCGGCAGAGAGGTTTAGGACGGAAGCAATTCCATTGATTGTAAGCCCCTGGGCATAAAAGCGAAGAATCTGGATTTCTCTTTCAGAAAGCGCTATTTTGCTATGGCCTATCCATTGGTCTGCTTCGATATCATATTTCAGAATGGAATTGTCTCCATCTTTGGTAAGAGTGATGTTTCCTGACGAATTATTTGTGGCCAATGAAATCATACCTAAAGTTTTCCATATCTTACCTTCGTTGGTTATTAATAATGGGGTAAGCCTGTGGTTAACAAGTAAGGTGTTTTGGTTTTTATCAACCAGATGAAAATTGTATGCCAATGTATAGCTTTTACGTTCTGATTCGGGTAATGCAGCATAAAAAGCAAAACCCGCTTCATTTGCCTGATTTACGATGGGTTGGTCTTCCGTCTTGATAAAGGTGTGGAAAAAACCTTCGCCCATTTCTATAATTTCTTCCGGTGTGTGGTTGTGTAAGAAAAAGCGATGATTCGATATATATTCGATTTTTCGTTGAATGCAATCAAAAATATAAATGCTTTTATAAGTGAGTCTGTCAAAAGCCTTGGCTATTTCGAGATAAGCCGTATGTGACGCATAGGGTTGTTCTGAATGTTTAGTATAGGTATTTTGCATGGCTCAAAAGTTAAGTGCATATATTTTTCTACTGCTTGAGTAGAGAATTTTGTATGGGCTTTTTACAAAAATAGAAAATAGTTTTAATAGTTTGTCAATCAATATACTACACAAAAGGGTGGAATTTGAATTTGAAAGTAAATTCTGCCTTTTTGTGTAGTGGTTTTTAATTCTTTTACGAATAATTTTATCAAAATTTAATTAAACAAATTATGAAGAAAATTATTTTGAGCCTATCATTTCTAGCTGGTTTGGTACTTGTTTCTTGTGAAAGTGCAGACCAGCCGCAAGAGCAAAATGCAAACAATGATAATTCATTAATGCGAAGACAGCGACAAAGTTCGATGTTTAACTACATCCAATCTACAAGAATCGAAAGTGATGTTAATTGTGAAAACAACATCTTAATTTTTCCGAGCTGGAGACATTATTGGGAAACTATCGACAGATTAGACCAGATGGTAGAGAGGGATTGTAATGCGTTTGACTCAACTGTTCCTAATAATATATCTGAAGAAAGGTATGATATCCTAGCTGACGCAGCAGGTTTTGATGAAGATAACGTATTGCGCAGATTTGAAACAGACTTGGCCTTTTGTTCGTTAAGAAGTAAAATTGAATTGTTGGAAACAGCTTGGCTGGATCGTCAGGGTGATAGGGAATGGGATGCTAATTCAGATCCGGATAACCATTTTATTGATGACCAGGCTGAAAGAACTTTACTAAGCCCTAATGCCGAAGTTATTGTTGGAGACGAGAGAAGAGGTTATGTCTATTATAAATTTTTAGACGATGAAGGAAGCCGTATCGAAGTTCTCAATAATGATAGGGATGCGATTTCTCAGGTGAGTCGTGGAAGAATCCCAACAGGGAATCCAAATGTTGTGGTTGTTCGTCCGGACAAAGAAAGTGATTCCAATAAATGTAAAAATAAAGTGACACAGATTACTTATGAAGTCTCTGGGGCAGATAGGTTTAAGAGAAAAAGTAAGGTAAGGCGTGCCTGGGGTACAAATTGTTTAAATAATCCTTGTACAAGTATTTTTCCAAGTAAAGTTATTGCTATAACCAAAGGCTATAAAAAGAAAAATGGAAAATGGAGATCCAGAAAAATGTTGATAGCTGCTGGAATCAATGGTCCAGGACAAAATATACCAGGTTTAACATATGTTGATTGTATTGAGGAAAGAGGTATTCGTCTTTTTGAAGAGAGAAAAAGGCGTAAAATAAGAGTTGTAGCAAAAAGTACGACTAATATAGCTCCTATTGGGACTCCAAGGAGATATAATTTTTCATTACAGGATAATAAATTATTTAGTTATCATAAAAGAGGAAATTTAATTATAAACAAGGATTATTATGATATGCCAGGTAATTAAAATCAAAGAAAAGACGTCTATAAGACGTCCTTTTTTTTTCTTAATTTTTGTTAATCAGTTATACTACACAAAAGGATAGAATTCAATTTTGAAAGTAAATTCTGCCTTTTTGTGTAGCAGCTATTAACTCTTTTACGAATAATTTTATCAAAATTTAATTAAACACTTATGAAGAAAATTATTTTAAGCCTATCAATTCTAGTTGGATTAATGGCTGTTTCTTGTGAACGAGCGGATTTGCCACAGGAACAAAATGCAAACAATGACAATTCATTAATGCGAAGACAGCGGCAAAGTTCAATGTTTAACTACATTCAATCAACACGGATTGATAATGGGGTTAATTGTGAAAACAACATTTTAATTTTTCCAAGTTGGAATCACTATTGGGAAACAGTTGAGGGATTAGACCAGATGGTAGAGAGGGATTGTGATGTATTTGACTCAAATCTTCCAAATAATATATCTGAAGACAGGTATAATACTTTAGCTGATGCTGCAGGTTTTGATGAAGATAACGTACTGCG
The DNA here is from genome assembly GCF_002846575.1 of Flavobacterium lindanitolerans. NCBI lineage: Bacteria > Pseudomonadati > Bacteroidota > Flavobacteriia > Flavobacteriales > Flavobacteriaceae > Flavobacterium > Flavobacterium lindanitolerans. Next base: position 41,317 of record NZ_PJND01000011.1, on the reverse strand, counting down.
CAGATTTGAAGAAGATTTGGCTTTTTGCTCTTTAAGAAGTAAAATTGAATCGTTAGAAAGAGTTTGGCTGAGCCGACAAGGTGATAGGGGTTGGGATGCAAATGCAGATCCTGATAATCATTTTATTCAGGATCAGTCTGAAAGAGCTTTATTAAGCTCTAATGGCGAAGTCATTGTTAATGATGAAAAAAGAGGTTATGTATATTATAAATTCTTGAATGATAAAGGAAACAGGATTGAAGTTATCAATAATGATTTAAAAGCGATTTCCCAGGTAAGTCAGGGAAAAATTCCAACAGATAATCCAAATGTAATAGTGGTTACCCCTGGAACAACAAGAGCATCATATGGGTGCAAAACTATGGTTTATGAAGACACATATGAATTTTCGAGTCTTTATGCAATAAAAAGAAGCAGTAGGGTACAACATCCTCATTGGTTTTCCCCAAGTAAGATTATATCTAAAACCAGAGGTTATAAAAAGATAAATGGAGTATGGAGACCAAGGAGGTTATTGATTACGGTTGGAATTAATGGACAAAGTTCAAATACTTCAGGTACAGCATATGCCAATTGTAATCAGGCACGGACCCTTCATCTTTTTAAGGAGAAAAGAAGGCGTTTAGTATCCGTTAAAACAACTAATCCTCTTTTTTCTTTACAATATTTTGGAATACGGGATAATAAGTTATATAGTTATCATAGATTGTATAATATAACTGTAAACAAGGATTTTTATGATATGTAGAGTAATTAGTAGATGCCTTAATTAAATAATTATGCATTTTTGTTACTATCAATTTGTAAACTGTTATCGCTTATTTTATTTAGGCGAAAATTCAAACTATATAGCAAATCCTTTGCATTAACTACAAAACCCGCCATACAAGGCGGGTTTTGCAACTTAAGATGGTGAGGGTGATTGAAATATAGAACAGTACAGGTTACTGTTTTGGCGTACGTATATATGCCATAGCAATAAGAGCAGCGACAATACAAACCACTCCCGCAGAGAAAAACGCCGTTTGAAAACCGGAATTGAGAGCTGTGGTTTCTACTTCCCCGGCCATTTTAAGAGCATTCGTTTTAGCGGCAGAAATGGTTACTATGATTGCCAATCCCAGAGCCGAACCTACCTGATAGCTTGTGTTGACTAACCCTGATGCCAATCCTGTTTCTTCTGGTTTTGCACCAGACATGGAGGCTATTGTTCCGGGAATATAGGTAAGTGACATGCCTATCGCACCAAGCAATGATGCAGGCAATACATGGGCTATAAAGTTTCCGTTTGTTGGGGCTATACTAAATAAAAACAGTGATGCGGCAAGTACCAGCAATCCTACAATCATATTAGATTTAAAGCCAAACTTCGCGACCAGTTTTCCTGTAACACCAACCATCAGGAACATAATAGCCAATGTCATCGGCAATAGTGCAAGTCCGCTGTTGAATGCTGAATAATGTAAGGTTTGCTGTAAATACAGATTGAGAAAAAACCATAACGGTATCCATGCTGCTGCCAGTAAGGCCATCACGATGTTACCTGCTGAAAGATTTTGAACTTTGAAAATCGACATCGACACCAAAGGTTCGCTTTTATGTTTTTGAGTTAAATAAAAGGCAAATAGCAATGCCAGTGATACAATTAAAAGACCAATAGTCTGAACCGAGTCCCAACCTGCAGTTTCTGACGCTACTATAGCATATACCATTAGTATAAGAGCGGCTGTAGCCAGAATTGCACCTGCCATATCCACTTTTCCCTTTCGGGTATCGCCGGTAAATAGCAGACTCCGGCTGCGAAGCAGCACAATAATGCCTATTGGAATATTAATAAGGAATATCCAATGCCATGAAAGCCATTCAGTGATAGCACCACCAAGGAAAACTCCGGCAGAACCGCCTGCTGCGGCAGATGCTCCCCAAAATCCCAGTGCCTTGTTCAGTTCTTTTGGGTCTGTAAATTTGGAGATAACTAAGGTTAATGCTGCCGGTGCAATGAATGCAGAACCTAATCCCTGAAGGGCTCTTCCGGTATTGAGTGCGGATTCAGACCAGGCCATACCTGCCAGCAATGAAGCTGCGGTCAATATGACAAAGCCCCACATAAATATTTTACGAGCCCCAAACAAATCCGATAGGCGTCCGCCGAGTAATAAAAAACCACCAAACAGAATAACATAGGCGTTAAAAATCCACTGCAGGCCGGTTTGCGAGTAGCCCAAATCTTCTTTTATTGCCGGTAATGCTACTCCAATAATTGAGGTGTCCATGATTACTAAGAACTCGGCGGTGCATAATAAGAAAAGAGCCGCCCATCGTTTGCTATAAGGTGTTGACTGTGCTGTTGCAGTACTAGTTTCCATATTTATTTTAGTTAGTGTTTTAATTTGTCTGTTAATTGTTAGTTGCCTGAAATAATTTGCAGGCTGAAAACAATTGATTGTATAGGCAAATGTATAAGTGCTTGTATTTAAGGTTTATGCATAATTACGGCTATGTATTGTAAAATTTATTTGAAATTCAAAAACATAATTAGAGTGGTTGCTGTAAGAGCATTAAGAATTAAAAATGGATTTTGAAGATACGCTCTGTTGCTACACAAAAGGGTAGGGTTTTAAGCTTAAGACTAAATTCTATCCTTTTGTGTAGCAGTTATTTGTTTCTTAAAAAATAATTTTGAAAAAATCAAAAGAAGAGAATTTCTGTGTTATGATAAACAAGGTTCTATAAATTTAAGATTAGATTATTATGATATGTACTAGGATTATTAGCGTTTTGATTTCTATATTATGTATTCCTACTAAAATACATTCCCAAACTGCCGAAAAATTATTTGGAGAAAATTTATCTAAAATTAGTTTGGTTTTACAGCCCTCCTTACTGAAAGGATATGAAGTTGGTGCTGGCTATGAAGGGAACTCGCCCAGTATCTCATTTAATAAGGATTTCTCGGCTCAATTTGGTTTTCTTTATAACTTTTACCAAAAGAATAATTTTAACTTTAAGGCTGGGGTTATAGTAAAAACATTTAATCCCACCTTCAATATTAAAATTTCAAATGAGGATTTAAATGCAGGATACGATTATTCTGAATATTTAAGTGGCTTTGAGATAGCAAACCAATTCATTTTTTCACAAACAGTAAAGACAGAATACTTTATACCCATAAACAATAATTTAAACTTTGCGGTTGGTTTAGGTATGAGTTTGGATATTAGAACAGGAGGAGGGGATGATGAATTATCAGCTGTTGTATTTGATTATAGTAAGCAAAAAGAACGGATTTTCTTTAATGTAAATTCAACAGAACAGCAAGTAACAGGTTCGTTGGATGTTTCGTTAGGAGTGAATTATAAAACTAACATTGGCTTGTTTCAGATAGAGCTTTTTAATAATTCACAACTTTTATCCTATCCTAAAACAGGGGTTTATGAATTTTATTTAGATAACAATCAGACAAAAACGGGAGTTTATACAATCAAAGGAAATTACAATGGTCTTGCTTTGATTTTTACTCCAAGAAAAGGTTGGCTGAAAAGGAATTGAAAAAAATAATATTAGAAGAGATGGTTTCAAGTAGAAAAAGAACTTGATTTTTTTCCAATATCTGAAAGATTGTTAAGTAAAGAAAATCCAACAAACCCGGATTTAATAACTCCTGGGAAAAAATATAAGATAACCTGTACTAAGGGAGGTAAAGACATTTGGACTAAAGAATGTGATGGTAAGTTTTCATGTGGTTCCTTGATTTATGACTGTCTTGAAGATGACGGCTGTAGTACTATCTGTAAAAACAGCATGATATACATGCCGGAAAATAATGAGTTTATTTTGATTGAATTATAACCTTCAGTCATTATAATCTTAATGCGATAAAGATTTTCAATACAATCTGGTTTGCTTTTTTTTAGGAGACCCCGAAAGATTTAATTTTTCGGGGTTAATCATTTTTAATAATGAAAACATTTGCTACAACTCCAACACACCCAAAGCATATTGTAATTCTGTATGTAGTCTACGCAGATTGTATATGGCCTGCAGATAGTTGATTTTAGCCTGGGTGAGTGCCAGTTCGGCATCAGTCAGTTCCAGTCGGGAGCCTAATCCGTTTTTGAAACGGTCTTCGGTCATCTGGTGATTTAGTTCCGCAGATTGTACGGTTGTTATCTGGATTTCCAATTGAGAAGTGGCTTCTTTCCATTTACTGATGATACTTGCCAGGGTTGTTTTTACTTCGTCCTTCAGGCCCTTCAGCCGTATCTGTTCCTGTTGTGCTACAATTCTAGCCTGACCAATTCTTGATTTGTTTTGCCCGCCATTCAATATGGGTATACTAACCTGTAAACCCAGGAAAGAAGTCCTCGGCCAGACATAGTCATTAAGTTTTAAATCGTCTGCCTGTGCCTGTATCTGATATTGCCCGATTAACGAAAGCTTGGGCAGTAATGCTGCTTTGGCTGCTGATAATTTTTGCTGTTGCAGTTCGAGGGTTAATTCCTGTACATTAAGGTCGTTGCGATTGGTTTCGGCAATTTCCAGTGCTTTACTAACGGTCAGAAATTCGGTTTGTTTAGCCTGAATTTCGGATTCAAGTTCATCGGTTAGTTCCAACTCTTGAGCATCTTCCAGGCCAATCAGTCTTTTGAGTTCCATACCAGACACTTCAATGCTGTTTTTCAGATAGGAAACAGAAGATTTTAAGTTTTCTACAGCTATAAAACTCCGCAATGTGTCGGATTTCAGTCCCTTGCCCTGAGCTAATAAAGCACGGGAGTCTTTTAAGGCACGTACGTTTCGCTCATGACTTTGTTGTAAAAGAATGAGCTGGCGTTTCATCATCAGTATGTCAAGATAACGCGTTGAAACCCATAATGCCACCTGGCTTTTTAGGTCTTCTGTCTTTTCAGTTTGAATTTTTTCATTGATTTTGGATGCTTTTGTTAATCTGTTTGAAGCAATATCCAGAACGGGTTGGTATAGGGATACAAATCCGTTAAAGGCATTTCTCCCACCAACGGCTACTTCCTGAACGGCTTTATTGGTTCCGGCAAACGACCCCGGAAGAAAGATATTTTGTCGGTCAAAGTAATGCGAAAAAGCCATCCCTGCTGAAATATCAGGTAAAAGCTTGCCTCTGCTTTCTTTTGTCTGTTCTCTGGCATGCTTTTCTTCCAATACCTGCACCTGTAGTGTTTTGTTTCCTTGTTTTGCCATACTTAGTGCTTCCTGTAGCGAAAGCTCTTTTTTCTGGGCGAATAATGGACTGCTTCCTATGAAAAGCAGTAGCGTTATTATGAGTATATGTGATGCTTTTTTCATCGTAAAATATTTATAATCATATAAGGTTAGCCGAAATTTTGTTTCTAATTTCATTTTTATCACCCGTGCAGTTGGATGGGGACAACTGCGGGGCGATAAATGGGCTTTTTTATATCTGTCATTATTCATGGTTCGTTGCTATTTCGCTGTCATCTATTTCCATAACTTCTTTTCTACGTTTGTTACTGGACAGGTAGGAGTATACTGCAGGAATGATGAACAGTGTAAGTATTCCTGAAAATACTAGTCCACCTGCGATAACAATACCCAGTGATTGACGACTGTTGGCAGTTAATGCGATAGGTAAGGCACCAAATATCATAGCAAGTGAGGTCATCAGAATAGGACGGAATCGCTGTTCTGCCGCTTGTATAGCTGCTTCATATTTGGAGAGTCCGGTGTCTTTCAGGTGGTTGGCAAACTCCACAATCAGAATTCCGTTTTTTGTAATGAGTCCTACGAGAGTGATGATGCCAATCTGACTGAATACATTAAGGCTTTGACCAAACCAATGGAGGCTGAGGATGGCTCCTGTAACCGCCATTGGAACGGTAAGCATAATAGTCAGCGGGTCGCGCAGACTTTCAAATTGTGCGGCCAGAATCATGTAAATAATCACCAGAGCGAGGATAAGAGTAAAGAGGATATTGCCCTGACTTTCTCTATAATCACGAGACTGGCCGGCTAATGACGTTTTGAAGTTATCACCCAGTACTTCGGTTTTTATCCGTTCTATTTCTTCTATGCCTTCGGCAAGACTCACACTCGGAGCCGGAGCTGCAGATATGGTGGCAGAAGTATACTGGTCATAACGATATATGGCTGCCGGACTTACGGCTTCTTCTGTAGCAATGAGGTTGTTTAGCGGAATCAATTGTCCTGTTGTGGAACGTACATATATGGAATTAAGGTCTGTGATGTCGTTTCGATATTCACGTTCCATTTGTCCAATGACTTCATACTGTCTGTCATTACGCAGAAAATATCCATAACGTTGTCCTGAAAGGGCTAATTGCAATGTTCTGGCAACTTCTTCTATAGAAACTCCCATTAAGGCTGCTTTTTGCCTGTCGATGTTTATTTTTATTTCGGGTTTGTTGATTTTGAGGTCGGCATCAGCAAACATTAATTTTTTACTCTGTCGTACGGCATTCAGGAATTTAGGAAGCGCAGCGGTAAGGGTATCCAGATTTTGGCTCTGCAATACAAACTGTACCGGCATCCCTCCACCATAGCGCGTACCAATGGTTGGCGGCAGATAAGGAAACAGAAGGAATCCTCTGAAATTGGCAGATGCAGCACCATATTGGTTATACAAATCCTGTATACTGGCTTTTCTTTCTTTAGGATCTTTCAGATAAATACTCTGTACGGCAACATTGACGGGAGCCGGGGCAGGAATAAAGGAAATAGCTACCATGGAGTAAGTCTGATACAGTCCGTCTGTTGAGTCATTAACATATTTACCGACTTCCATCATGTGTTTTTTCATATAATCGAAAGAGACACCTTCCGGAGCCACGGCAATAAGGCTCATATTGGAACGGTCTTCTACCGGTGCCAGTTCCGAAGGCAGTTTTTGGCCTACAAAGTAAATGAGTCCGGAGGTTATGAGCAGAAATACCCATGCCATCCATCTGAAGCGCATAAAGGTTGTTAGCAGACGGGCATACCCATTGTTCATATGAACAAAGAAAGGTTCGGTAACCCTATGAAACCAACCTGGTCCTTGTTTCTTTTTAAGGAAATAAGCGCTGAGCATAGGCGTAAGCGTAAGGGCAACGAATGCCGAAACCAATACAGAACCAGACACGACGATGGCAAATTCTTTAAATAGCTGTCCGCTAATACCACCCATAAATACAATAGGTAGAAATACGGCTGCCAGTGTTATGGTAGTTGAGATTACGGCAAAATAAATTTCTTTGGAACCTTTAAAGGCGGCCTGTACCGGAGGCATACCTTCTTCTATTTTTTTATAAATATTTTCAAGCACCACAATAGCATCATCCACCACCAGTCCTATGGCAAGTACCAACCCCAAAAGGGTAAGTACATTGATAGAAAAGCCCGCAATATACATAATGAAAAAGGCCGATAATATGGATACCGGAATTGCGATTACAGGTATGATGGTAGAACGCCAGTCACGCAGGAACAGGAAGATAATAATAACCACAAGACCAAAGGCAATAAAAAGAGTTTCTTCTACTTCTTTTATAGACTCGCGGACAGATTGTGTAAAGTCGAATCCTACGATAAGTCGGTATTCTGACGGAATGTCTTTACGTAACTGCTCGAGACGTTTGTAAAATTCGTCGACTACTTCAATAGCGTTGGCTCCGCGTTGTATTTGTATGGCTACACCAACACCAACACGGTTGAGGTTTCCGGTTTCGTTAATGATAGCGGTACGTTCATTCATTTCACCCAGTTCTGCCGAGCCTACATCTTTGAGTCGGATAACAGTATTGCCGGTTTGTTTGATGAGCATTTCCTCAAAATCGTTTACAGTAGTCAGCCTTCCCAGCGTTCGTATGCTTAGTTCGCTGCTGTTACCGTCTATACGTCCGGATGGAAGGTCAATGTTTTCCCGGAGTAGAGCCTGCCGAATGTCTTCCGGAGTCAGCTTATAGGCTGCCAGTTTTACCGGGTCAAAGCGCAATCGCATGGCATATTTGTGTTCGCCTACAATAGCTACGTTGTTAATACCGGGAATGGATTGTACACGGTCTTTGATGACGGTAGAAGCGATGTGGCTTACTTCTTTAATATCTTTAGTATCGCTTTCTACTTCAAGAAAGGCTACAAGATTGTCTGCAGAGGATGCTTTCTGTACAATTGGCGGATCAACGTCTGCCGGAAGCTGTTTCCGGGCTTTGGATACTTTGTCTCTGACATCGTTCAGGGCATCTTCAATATCTATTTCACGGTTAAATTCTATAGAAATAACACTTACCTGCTCTCTGGATTCGGACGATATGGTACGTATACCACTTGCCTCAGCAATGGATTCTTCCATTGGGCGGGTGAGTTTGGACGCTATTACATCAGGACTGGCGCCGGGATAGAAGGTAATAACGGATATTACAGGTGGTTCGGTGAGTGGGAATTCCCGAATTCCGAGCTGTTTCCATCCAACAATGCCCAAAATTACAATAAGAAGGGAAAACACACCGGCCAAAACCGGCTTTTTTATGCTTAAAGAGGATATGCTCATAATATTGCAAATTGAGATGGATTATTTTTTCGTGACAGTTTGTACCGGAGTTCCGTCACCAATACGTAACATATTGGACACAATAATGCTGTCGCCGGATTTTATGCCTGAAGTGATAATGGCTTCTGTTTCGGTCCTGTTACTAATAGTTACAGGTACGGGTTTGGCCATACCGCCTTTTATGACAAAGGCATTATAACCTTTTTCGCCGGGCATCAATGCTTCGGTAGGTATCATGACACCTGTTGCGCCTTTTTGTTCCGTACTGAAGTAGACTTTGACAGACTGTCCGGCACGGAGTTTACCGCTGTTATTACTAGTAGTAGCTTGTACCTGTAGGCTTCTGCCTTGGGCATCAAGTCCGGGTTCGGTAGCAGTAACGTTGGCATTATAATATTCTTCTGATAGTCCTGTACTGAATTTAATTGGAGTACCGGTTGTTAGTAATGGCAGGTATCTTTCGGGAAGCGTAAAGTTGATTTTTATATTGCTCTGGTCCTGCAGATTAACGAGTGGAGTACCAGGTGAGACATAGGCTCCCAGATGCACCTGAGAAATACCTATTTTGCCTGAGAAAGGTGCTCTGATGACCGTTTTGGCCAATTCTGTCTGCAAATAGTCTTGTTGTGCTTCGAGCGAGGTAAAACGCATGAGCGCCTCGTCATACTCTGATTGCTTCACGGTTTCGGTTTTTAGTAGGTTGGCCATCCTGTCTTTGTTTAATCGGGCCAGTTGCAGTTCAGCCTGTACCTGTCGGAGTTTGGATTTGATGTCGGCATCATTGAGTGTATAAAGTACAGCTCCCTGACTGACATAACTGCCGTCTTGAAAAGCTACTTTAGTTATTTTTTGTGCTGTTTCACTGACAATCGCCACTTCACGAAGAGGCATGATGGTGCCTACAAATATTTCTCTTTGGTCGAGTGCTTTTTCCTGCGCAACGATAATGTCAACGGGCAGTTTGTTGGCTACAGCCGGCGTCGCGGCTTCCTTAGGTTTGTTCTGGCATGCTGTAAGCAAAATGCTTACTAATGGAATCAGGATTCCTAATTTGTGTGTATGGTTTCTGTACATGGCCTTTTTTAAAATTATGTAACAAACAATTGATTTTATTGGCAAATTTAGAAGAGGAAATGAAGGTGGCTTTAGCACAATTACAGCTAAGAATTGCGAAATTTACATGGGAGTATTGTTGTTATAGTAATAGTGTAACTCATTGAAATATAGTTGATAATATCGAAGGAAAGGAAGCTTAATTTTTACTTGCCTGTTTCTGAATAATAATTTTATCTTGCCTGATTTGTTTGTAATAGGAAGAAGTAAAGCCGGTATATTTTTTTAGTTGGTTGGAAAGATGGGAGGGACTGCTATATCCAAGAGTGAAGGCGATATCGGATAACGATTGGTCTGTATAAACCAATAATTCCTTAACTTTTTCAATCTTCTGAAGAATGATATGTTTCTCAAGCGTATTTCCTTCTATTGAGGAAAATATAGCACTTAAGGTATCGTAATTTTTATTCAGTTTATTGCTGATGTATGTTGAAAACTTTAGAGAAGTATTGGTAGTAAGCTGTATGTTGATTCCATTTTCAACCAGCACTTTTATTTTTTCGACTATTATCTGATTTCTGCTGTATAGAAGGTCAAAACCATTTTTTATGAGCATTGACCGTATAATGGTTAAGTCTGAGGTTTGAATGTCACTAGTATTAAGTATAACACGTCCTAGTTGAATATCTGCTTCCGTGAAACCAAGGTTGGTGAACTCTTGTTCCAGGACATAGACACATCTATTGCAAACCATTCCTTTGATTAATAGTAACATGGATAAATATTTTGTTGTCAAAATTCAGAATTTGGAAATGGTGTGCTATTATAGTATTCCTTATTTGATTTGTGAAATTTTATGAATTTGAGATCTTTGTAATGGTGTAAGTTGTTGAATTTTATTATTTTTAGTTCAGTTGAAACGTAGTGTTATTTGGGCTATACAACGGTTCATCATAAAAAAACAACAGTTCAGTAATTAAAAATTGAGTATTGATTTTCTCACAGATACTTTTGTATCAAAATAATCAAACCATGAAGAAATTTTTAAAAATTATCAAATTCACATTTACAGCTATTGTAAGCATCTTTTTACTTTTATTCTTATATTTTTTTATAAGTAATAAATTATTTCTGGGTTCCAAAAATGAAAATAACATTAGCTATCTGACAAAAAATAAAACTGAAATTAAGGGTTCAATTAATGAAGAACTTTTTGATGAAGATTTTTACAAATCGCAGGTTTTTCTTTTAGGGGAAATTCACGGTTATGCCGATAATCAAAAACTAGACAAGGAGCTGCTGTTTTTCCTAAACAAAAAGGCAGGCGTTAAATATTATATTGCAGAGATGGATAGCTTGACGGCCAAAAAACTAAATGCTTTTTTAAAAGACAGCTCAAAAAATCAAGCAAAATTAAAAGAAGTTGTAGTGGACATAAAGCAAAGAATCCCGCAGCAGTCCAGTCAGGAATTATTTGACAAATGGAATGAAATCTACGATTACAATCAAAAGTTAGCCGATTCTTTAAAAATTACCGTAATCGGGATAGACAAGAATTTTGATGATGACTCAAAAGTATCGAGAGATGCTGCTATGGTAGTGAATTTCAAAAATTCAATCAAGAAAATGAAACTTGAGAATGAAAAATTTTACGGACTTTTTGGATATTTCCATGTACTACAAAGTAAAACCGAAAACGGAAAAGAAACATTTGCTTCCGGGTTAAAAAAATCAGGTATTAAAACCGCCAGTTTTGTTAGTTATACGATTGACAGTGAAATGTATCTTCCTAAAAACCCTCAATTTCCAACACCTGAGGATGAAAAAATTGATTGGGTAAATGCAGATGGACCATTGCAGTTAGTTAAAGGGATAAAAGACCTCAAAGAATTGAGTAAACCTAATACAATTACACTTTTCAAAATTGATTCGCCAAATTCACCATACCTTACATCACAACAACTGATCAATGTGAAATCGAGAATTTTTGGAGAAAATATTGTTCCTGAGGAAGGTATTTTTACGACAGATTATTTTCAATATGTGTTTTTGCTGAGAAACTCTAAAGCACTAACAAAACTAAAATAGAAAGCAAAAGCCAATTCTGATAAGTTTATTATTTTGCGCCTCTGCGTCTTTGCGAGAAAATAATTATTCTCATAGACGCTGAGGCACAAAGTTCATAAAGAGAAAATTATTGAAAGCTAACTTTTATATCAATCAATGAAAAATCAAATTCCCAAAATTTTAATATTCTCCAGATTAGTAATCGGATTTTTGATTGTTATAGTAAGCTATATAAATATTCAAAATTATAAGCCAATAGCTGTGTCTCTACTAACAATCGGTCTGTTGACAGATATATTTGACGGAATCATAGCAAGAAAATTAAATATTTCAACACAATTGCTAAGAAGGCTGGATTCTACTATTGACCAGATTTTTTTTATTTGTGTTGCGTTGGCAACCTTTATCCAGTGTCCGGAGTTTTTTAAAAATAATATATTATTGGTTTCTATTCTTATTGGAACTGAAATTCTGACTTATGCAGTCAGTTTTTTAAAATTTAGAAAAGAAATAGCAACCCATTCACTTGGGGCAAAATTTTGGACATTACTATTATTTTGCACGTTGATTCAGGTAATAGTGGAATGCCAATCGGTTTATCTGTTCCAAATGTGTTTTTGGGTTGGAATGATTACACGAATTGAAATTATAGGCATTATCTTAACGCTAAAAGAATGGACAAATGATGTTCCTTCATTATATCATGCGGTACAACTTAGAAAAGGGAGAGCAATAAAGCGAAGAAAATTGTTTAACGGTTAATAATAAAGTATCTTAGAACCTGCTTTCTTGTAAAATCTTGAAGGATCCGAATAAAGGACAAACGTGATAATAAATAAATTTACTATGCATAGTACTCCTCAAAATGTAACCGATTATCCTAATAACAATACTTATTTTCTGGTTTGGAATTTCAAGGAACAGATTCCGATAGAAAAGATAAAATCCTGCTTCCAAAGAATATGTGCTTTGGTAATAAACCTGAATAATTCTGGCCTTGACCGATTTCCGGATTCTAAAGCAAGCTGCGTTATGGGAATAGGCTATGAAGCATGGCTAAAACTCGATTTGCCAAAACCGCTGCCTAAAGAATTGAAGCCATTTGAGCCTGTTATGGGTGATAAGCATATTGCCGTGGCTACTAAAGGAGATTTACATTTTCATATCCGTTCGGATCAAAAAAGTCTTGCCTATGATATGTCTTCGGTGATTTCGGACACTATGAAAGTCATTGGAGACTGTGTTGTAGAAGTTCAGGGATTCCGTTATTGGGACAGCCGATCTATTTTGGGTTTCGTAGACGGAACGGAAAATCCTCATGGAACGGATAGGGATTATTTTTCAGTAATTAATGAGCAGGATTTGGATTATAGGGGAGGAAGCTACCTCTTTGTTCAGAAGTATGTCCATAATCTTAATGCCTGGAAATTACTTTCTGTAGAAGAACAGGAAAAAGTAATAGGCAGATCGAAAGAGCATGATATAGAAATGGATGATGATGTAAAACCTCAGAATTCACATATAGCCTTAGCTAATATTGGAGATGATTTCAAGGTTGTCCGCGATAATATGCCTTTTGGGAATGTAGCTACAAATGAAATGGGGACTTATTTTATATGCTATACAAGTACTTTCAGTACGGTAGAGAAAATGCTGACTAATATGTTTGTAGGTGATCCTCCGGGAAATTATGATCGTATTCTGGATTTCAGTACTGCCAAAACAGGAACATTGTTTTTTGTTCCTTCATTGGATATGCTTGCTGATTTTTCCGGATAGAATTACCAGGTTGCTGACCATTTTGTTTCAATTTCAGATTTGTCATATACTCAATCCATAGAATATAACCACCGATTGTTGGTATTTATTCTAACAATCTATTCATTTGATTATCTATGCTGTAAATCAGAAAGAAAGTGAAGAGTAAAGATATATTGCTGTGAAAATATTGGGAAACTAACATTAAAAACCTGCAACGCTCTGATAAGTAAGTGAATACAGGTTTTTGAAAGTGAACATGCTGGTGCAAAACTTGAACCATTTCATCTATGATTTAAAGTTGATTTCGGATTTGGTTTTGGAATGAAGTGGACAGAATGGAGCAGAGGGTTTTACACGAAGGATTAGCATATTTGATTGCAACGAAGATGGGAACTAACGCTTTGCTGCTTTATTAGCTAAAGTCAAAACATGAACTTTTAAGTTCTTCATTTACAAAGGGAATAATTTATTTACAAAGGATTCTTTTAAATTAATAAATGGAAAAATAATAAGCCAATCCGAAAGGATTGGCTTTTACTTAAGGGCCTTACGACCCTCATCAATTAATGGTTACTTAAAAGGTCGGCAAATAAATGCTCTAATTTTTTTTCAAGACATAATATTAATTATTTAGGGCTGACATCTTCAATGTATTACCTACCAACAATCATAAAAAAAGGAATAACTTGTTCTCAATTTTTCAGCTATTATTCCTTCTTCATCATAAAAATACGATGTTGTGTTATTTTCTTTTAGAATCCAACTTTGTAAACTAGAATCGCTATATAATGTGTCGGTACTTTTACCGTGTCTCATAATAAAAGCATAGTTGTATTCTTTAAAATTTTGTGATGAATGATTTTTTAGGCTCTTAACATCTTCAATAAACACATTGTTTTTGATCAATAATTTAGCATGTTCATCTTTAGAATTCCAAAATGTTTTCTCGTTAATTGAATAGGGTTGTGTAGTAATTGATCCCATGAATTTTGTTACTTCTATAGGATTATTTTGGATTGTAATATTATTTCTGGTTTTACAGCCAAAAAAACAAAACACTGACAGTATTAATATAATTTTTATTTTCATGTTATAATTTTAATTTATTTGATAGAGCTCCTTGGGTAGCTACATCTAGCCCCATGTAATTATTTCTTGGATTTTCTTGAAGATTCGTATTTATCTGACTAGATAAGGTTGTTGCCTTTTTTCCTCAGCGTTTCGAAAATAAGGCGTATTTTTCTGTCAGTTATATCTTTTCTCCTTGCCAAATAACCTTTAGCATCATTTTTCCACCCAAATGTATGTATAAATTCATGCCCTAAGAGTGATGTTGGAGAATTAATTAGTACTGTTTTGGCAAATGTTTTGTTGGTTAGTTGAGTATCCAATTCTGTTGTATTTGAATTTTTTGTGTCGTCAAAAAGAACGATGTTCCCTGAAAAACTGATATTTGACGGATTCGGATATCGAACCGCCAGGGTAAACGAAGCGCTAAGGCTTATGTTGCTGTTTGATAAGGGATTGCGGGGTAAAAAAAATGGGACAATCCAGAAGTTTTCTGACTTGTCCCAAGATGTGACCACGATGGGATTCGAACCCATACGCCTTGCAGCACCACCCCCTCAAGATGGCGAGTCTACCAATTTCTCCACGTGGCCGTAAACAAAAAAAGTTACCCGCTTGGCGAATAACTTTTGTGACCCGACTGGGGCTCGAACCCAGGACCCCATCATTAAAAGTGATGTGCTCTACCGACTGAGCTATCGAGTCATTGCATTCATGAAATTTCAAAATTTTGTAGTGACCCGACTGGGGCTCGAACCCAGGACCCCATCATTAAAAGTGATGTGCTCTACCGACTGAGCTATCGAGTCATTAATTTCTTGAATGCGGGTGCAAATATACGTTCTTATTATTTATTTTTCAAAGCAATTTTGTTTTAAATTTGTCTTTTTTTACTAATCTTTTATAATGCCTTAATTTATAAGGTTTTACTTTAATGATAAAAATTGTTTTATTGGGGTATATGGGTTCAGGAAAGTCAACAATTGCCCATCTGTTGTCTGAAAAAACTCAAATCGAAGCTTTTGATTTGGATAAAATTATCGAAGAAAGAGCAGGATTGTCTATAAAAAATATCTTCGAGCAGAAAGGAGAAGTCTTTTTCCGGAAATTGGAAAATCAAATTTTTAAGGAATTTATTTCTTCCGAAAAAGATATGATTCTAAGTTTGGGCGGTGGTACGCCTTGCTATGCCAACAATCACGAATTACTTAATGGCGGTGGAGTGGTTTCTTTTTATTTGAAAGCTTCTATAGAAACACTGTATGAAAGGTTGCTTTCTGTCAGGGATAATCGCCCGTTAATTGCAGAGCAGGAAAAAGAGGAAATGAAAGAATATATCGCAAAGCATCTTTTTGATCGTAGTTATTATTACAATCAAGCTACTCATATTGTGTCTGTAGATAAGAAGACTCCCGAAGAAGTTACAGCAGAAATAAGCCGTATCCTAGCTTAAATAGGCGTAGTCTTCCTGAGCTTCAAAAACTACCTGTACATGCTCTTGTAGAGAGGTGGAAAGTGAAATTCCTTTAAAATCTGCCTTTACAGGATATTTTTTATGATTTCTATCTACAAGTACCGCTGTTTTGAATTTTTTCAAAGGAACATCTAAAAAATGCTTAACGCCATACGCCAACGTAGTGCCGGAGTTTAATACATCGTCTACAAGAACAAGCCCTTTATTTTCGTATTGTTTTTTTTCTAATGAAGTTGTAACCTCATTGTGCGGATTCTGCTTGTCGATAAAGACCTCGCAAAGGGCTACTTTCAAAGGTGATATCTGCGTGACTTTTTTGGCGATTTTTTCAGCAAAAATAAAACCGTTTTTAGCTATTCCTGCAATAACAATTTCTTCTTCATCAACAAAAGTTTCGTATATCTGATAAGCGATTCGCAGGATTTTGTGCTCTATTTCCTGATTGTTGAGGATGATATTTTTGCTCATTTTGTTTATTTTTTTCAAAGATAAAAAACGCTTTGTTTGTTTGTGCTATATGACGGTTTATATTTTAATAGTCGGTCTCGTCCTCGTCATTTTCAAAGTCCAGGTTAAAGTCATCAATATCTCTGCGGTCTTTTTTTGTAGGTCTGCCTTCGCCATGTTTTCTGTAATGCTCCTTTGATAATTTCAAAAGTTCCAAATGCTGGAAAGCTTCAATGGGAGTTTCGTCTTTTCTGTAAATATCAACAAGTTTGGCACCCACACGGTTTTGGGGAATGTCTAACACGGTAATCGTATGTGTAATCTGATCTTTCCTGAAGGTAATTTTATCAGTGGCAAATACTTCTTTCGAAGGCTTTGCAACCTGCCCGTTTACAGTAATATGGTTCTTTTTGCAAGCTTCGGTAACCATGTTGCGTGTTTTGTAATATCGAACGCACCAGAGGTATTTGTCTACTCTCATTTTAAAACTAAAATCTACGTTAATTTATTTACAAAAATAAATCAAAATTGTATCTTGCGCCTCTAAAATCAATAATAATGACCAGAATTAAGCTTTTTTTAATAGCTATAGTTTCAAGTACGGTTCTTTTTTCCTGTAAAAAAGACGATGATTCTTCAAAAGTAGCTCCTCCAAGAGACAGAGCGACACAATATGCATCAGACATACAGGATATCGAAACCTACTTAAAGACGCATTATCTTACCGTTACTATGGATGCCAATAATAATCCGGTACCTACCATTATTCAGATTCCTGAGGGAGGTACACAGGTTTCTATCTGGGACCAGCAGGATTATCCGTTGAAAACTAAGATGGTTAGAAATGATGGAAGAACCTATACGAATGCAGATCCTATAGTAGGGAAGCCAATTAATGATCCGGTTGAATATAAATTGTATTATATAAAATTAAGAGAAGGAGTGGGGCAATCGCCAACGAGAGTAGATTCTACTTTGGTAACTTACAGAGGTAATGCTTTAGACGGAACACAATTTGACTACAGGCCAAATCCGGTTTGGTTTTCTCAGGAAAGTGTCGTTTCCGGATGGAGAAATATAATGACAGAATTTAAATCAGGAAATGCGGTTGACGATCCGTCTAATCCGGGTGGAACATTATTGACAGATTATGGAGTAGGAATTGTATTTGTGCCTTCTGGTTTAGGTTATTTTAATGGAGCTCCAGCGGGTTCAGGATTGTCTTCCTATTCGCCTTTGGTATTTACAATAAATCTGCATATGGTAAAATATGCTGATAATGATGGAGATGGAATCTTGTCGTATTTAGAAGATTTAAATGGAAACGGTGATTATTATGATGATGATACAGATGGAGACGGTATACCCAACTTTTTAGATGTTGATGATGATGGAGACCGCACAAAAACAAGAACTGAGATTAAAGATGCTTTTGGAAATATCTATCCGTTTGATCTGATACCAAACTGCTCCGGAACAACAGGAGGTTTAAAGAAACATTTGGATCCGAGTTGCCATTAATAATGGTTTACTTTGAAGTAATATAAAAAGCCCGTTCAAACGAACGGGCTTTTATTTTTATAAAGCTAAAGCTTTTTATTTTCTTTTGATAGCTCTTTCAGCAGCTTCAACAATTGCCTGATTGTTTAGTTTGTATTTCTGCATCAATTGATCCGGAGTTCCGGACTCTCCAAAGCTGTCGTTTACGGCAACGAATTCCTGTGGAGCAGGATTGTTCAATGCCAATACTCTTGCTACGCTTTCTCCCAAACCACCAAGAATGTTATGTTCTTCAGCAGTAACAACACATTTTGTTTTTGCAAGTGATTTCAAGATAGCTTCTTCGTCAAGAGGCTTAATCGTGTGGATATTGATTACTTCAGCAGATATGCCTTTAGCTTCTAATGCTTCGGCAGCTACCAATGCTTCCCATACTAAATGTCCTGTAGCCACAATAGTTACATCCGTTCCTTCATTAAGCAATACTGCTTTTCCTATTTCAAACGTTCCGTTTTCCGGAGTGAAATTTGGAACCGATGGACGTCCAAAACGAAGATAAACAGGTCCGTGGTGTTCTGCAATAGCAATTGTAGCTGCCTTGGTCTGGTTGTAATCGCAGGTATTGATTACGGTCATGCCTGGTAGCATTTTCATCAATCCTATGTCTTCAAGGATTTGGTGGGTAGCACCGTCTTCTCCCAGGGTAAGTCCCGCGTGTGAAGCACATATTTTTACATTTTTATCAGAATAAGCAACAGATTGGCGGATCTGGTCGTATACTCTTCCTGTAGAAAAGTTGGCAAATGTTCCTGTAAAAGGAATCTTTCCGCCAATAGTCATACCTGCAGCAATTCCAATCATGTTTGCTTCCGCTATTCCAACCTGAAAGAAACGTTCCGGGTGGTTCTTTTTGAAATCGTCCATTTTTAATGAACCAATCAAGTCAGCGCAAAGGGCAACAACATTTTCGTTTTTTTGACCAAGCTCGGTCAGTCCCGCACCAAAACCGGAGCGGGTGTCTTTATTTCCTGTATTGATATATTTTTTCATTTTTGTCTTTTTGATATACGAATAGGCTGTTGGCAATAACTTGAAGCTTACTGCTTAAAGCCTACTGCCTTTTAATAATCGCTTTCGCCTTCACAATAGTTTTGAGCCAAAGCATTGGCCAGCTGCTCATCATTTGGAGCTTTTCCATGCCAGGCGTGGCTATACATCATATAATCTACACCATTACCCATTTCGGTATGCAGCAATACGCAAACAGGTTTTCCTTTTCCTGTTCTTGATTTGGCATCGGTCATACCGGCAATAATGGCTTCAATATCATTTCCTTTTTCGATATCTAAAACATCCCAGCCAAAAGCCTCAAATTTAGCTCTGATGCTTCCCATGTTTAAAACTTCGTCAGTAGGACCATCAATTTGTTTTCCGTTTAAATCGATTGTAGCGATATAATTATCGACTTTGTAAGCAGAAGCATACATCATTGCCTCCCAATTTTGCCCTTCCTGCAATTCACCGTCACCATGAAGGCTATAAACCAGATGAGAATCCTTATTCAGTTTTTTTGTCAGTGCAGCACCAATAGCAACAGACATTCCTTGTCCTAAAGAACCTGAAGCCATTCGGATTCCCGGAAGACCTTCGTGCGTTGTTGGATGTCCTTGTAATCTGGAATTGATGTGGCGGAATGTAGCCAGCTCAGATACCGGAAAATAACCGCTTCTTGCCAATACGCTATAGAAAACAGGAGAAATATGTCCGTTCGACAAAAAGAAGATATCTTCATTCTTTCCATCCATATCGAAACCTGGTTTGCGATCCATTAAATTTTGATAAAGTGCGACAAGAAATTCTGCACAGCCTAGCGAACCGCCCGGGTGTCCTGAGTTTACAGCATGAACCATTCTGAGAATATCTCTGCGTACTTGAATAGTTAAGTTGTTTAATTGTTGTGTGTTAGGTTTCATTCTTATAGGATAAATTTAAACTGGCGCAAAGATAATCAGATATTTGGATTTTTTGACATCTGAATTTTTAGAATTTCATAAAGAACAAGGCATAAATTCTGTCAGTAGGCTTTTTGGTTCACATATTTCCGGGTTTCTATAATCAATGCATCAATGTTGTAAGTATAATTGTCTAAAGATTTGCTTTCCAGGAATAATTCCAGTGCTTTTTGATAGTCGCCTCTCTCCTGATAATAAATTCCGAGATTTCTAAAATAATAAGGATTGTATGGATCCAACTCATACGATTGATTGAGGTCATGAAGTCCTTCTTCCATACGACCAAGCTTTATTTTTGAAAAACCCCTGTTGTTGTAGGAGTAGGCAAAAGATTTGTCAATTTCCAATGCTTTATCAAAAAAAGTAATTGCCTCTTCATATTTTTCAAGAATGTTAAGCGTATAGCCCTTGTTGTTTAGCGAGTAGCTGTTCATGGGGTTCAGTTTCAGGGATATGCCATAAAGTTTCATTGCCTTTTCATGGTTTTCATAATGGGTGTAGATAAGTCCCAGATTGGAATAGTCTTCTGAATTCATTTGGAACCGTTTTCGGAACTCATCAAAATAACTTTTGGCCTTGCGGTAGTTTTTAATTAGAAGATGGCAGTAAATAGCCCAGCGATAGGTGTCCTGGTCTTTTAGTCCATTGGAAAGTATGGTGTCAAAAACAGTAGCGGCTTCAGTATATTGCTTGTTATTGTATAAATCAATAGCATCAAAATATTGTTTGGGATACTTTTTATGGCGAAAGAGCCTCACCAGGGAAGTGCCGTCATTATGTCCAATCTTGCCATCATGGAGCGTAATGGATTGGTTGCTTGGGATAATGTTCTTTAAGAAATCAAAAATAGAAAGCAGTAAGAAAATCAGAAAAAGAAACGATAGGAAGTCTTTTAGCCTGAAAGTAAAAGCAATGTAGCAGGAAATTAATGCAATGAAAAGAGAAGCCAATGGACCGGTAAGCGTATAAATAATTTTTTTGTTGATAGAAATATTACTGGCATGAGGAACGCACAGACCTCCTCTCCATTTAAAAAGATTGTACTTTATCCAGATTTCGAGCTTGCCAATCGCTAACCGAAAACTTTTATCGGTGTCGCCATAGGAGCCAAGAAAGATAGTAGCGCGTTCGCCGGTCATTAAGATAACAGGAATTGCATGGCCAAGTTCGTGGAAGACCGTAAGAAAAGGTCTGGAGATTAAAAATATAGCAAGCAATTCAGCCATCAATTGTGTTTTCATGTCTATCAGGATTTGGCAAGAAAAATGCTTTGGGGGTAATTACATTTCGGTCTAAAAATAACAATAAATTTTTTTCTTAAAGCAAATGAGTTTTCACTAGCTTAAAAAACTGATAGTAACATTTTTATAGGCTTCAAAAACATACATACGGCACGCTTATCAGATAGGATGTTAAATTAAATCATAAATCTAAAATGATAAATCTTAAATAAATTATCTTTGCCTCCCAAAGTTTGGGATAAAGAGAAAAGAATGAAATTTGAACTATTACAAAATGATCCGAATTCAAAGGCAAGGGCTGGAAAAATAACAACGGATCACGGTGTTATTGAAACGCCTATTTTTATGCCTGTAGGAACTGTGGCTTCCGTAAAAGGCGTGCACCAGAGAGAATTGAAGAATGATATCAACCCCGATATTATTTTAGGAAATACCTATCACCTGTACTTAAGACCGCAGACCGATATTCTTGAAAAAGCAGGCGGACTCCACAAATTTATGAATTGGGACAGAAATATACTTACAGATTCAGGCGGTTATCAGGTGTATTCTCTTTCTTCCAACAGAAAAATTAAAGAAGAAGGTGTGAAGTTCAAATCGCATATTGATGGTTCCTATCATGTCTTTACACCTGAGAATGTAATGGAAATTCAACGAACAATAGGGGCGGACATTATTATGGCATTTGATGAATGTACTCCATATCCTTGTGATTACCGCTACGCCCAGCGTTCGATGCACATGACGCACAGATGGCTTGACAGATGTATCAGCCATTTGGACAAAGTGCCATATAAATATGGCTACGAACAGACTTTTTTCCCAATTGTTCAGGGAAGTACCTATAAAGATTTGAGACAGCAGTCAGCTGAATATATAGCAAATGCCGGAGCAGAAGGAAATGCTATTGGAGGACTTTCAGTAGGTGAGCCTGCTGAAGAAATGTACGCAATGACCGAAGTTGTTACAGAAATCCTGCCAAAAGACAAGCCTAGATACCTGATGGGAGTAGGTACTCCTATCAATATTCTGGAAAACATTGCACTTGGAATAGATATGTTTGATTGTGTGATGCCAACCAGAAATGCCAGAAACGGAATGCTTTTCACGGCCCATGGTACAATCAATATTAAAAATAAAAAGTGGGAGTCTGATTTTTCACCCCTTGATGAAATGGGACACACTTTTGTCGATACAGAATATACAAAAGCCTATTTACGCCATCTTTTTGCCGCAAATGAATATCTTGGAAAGCAAATCGCTACAATTCATAACTTAGGATTCTATATGTGGTTGGTTCGTGAAGCAAGAAAACATATCTTAGCGGGAGATTTCCGCGTATGGAAAGAAATGATGGTGAAACAAATGGACCAAAGACTATAAGAAATCCAAAATAAGATTAGAATCTGGTAGAAAAATGAAGATAATCGACAAGTATATCCTGAAAAGGTATCTGGCCACATTTTTTGTGATGCTGTTTCTGTTTATCCCAATTGGGATTGTAATTGACGTGTCGGAAAAGGTCAATAAAATTATCCAGAATAAGGTGCCTTTCGGAAAAGTGGCGCTATATTATGTCGATTTTACGGTTTATTTTGCCAATCTTCTTTTTCCTATTTTCTTGTTTCTTTCCGTGATTTGGTTTACTTCCAAACTGGCTAACAATACGGAAATTATTGCGATTTTAAGCTCCGGAATATCCTTTCAGCGATTCTTACGTCCTTACCTGATTGGAGCCACAATTGTATCAGTTTTTGCCTTATTGATGGGTTTTTTTATTGTTCCGAAGGCAAGCCAGGGTTTTAACGATTTCAGATATACTTATCTCAAAGGCAATAATAAAACAAGGGAAACCACAAACGTTTACCGTGAAATCAGCCCGGGAGAGTTTATCTATGTAAGTAATTTCAATATCAATTCTAAGACAGCTTTTGATTTTTCACTGAAGAAATTTAAAGATAACAAGCTCGATTTTGCTATAAATGCATCTCGTATTCATTTTAACCAAAAAGATACTACTTACTCTTTGTACAACTATAAAAAAAGAATAGTTGGCGAATTTGATGATAGGTTAGAGACATCTGCGAAAAAAGATACTGTTTTTAAATTTGACCTTGAAGATTTGACACCGGTAATTTACATCGCAGAAACACTGACTTTAGGAGAGTTGAATGACTTTATCGATAAAGAAAGAGAACGGGGCTCGTCAAATATCAACACCTATCTTGTTGTATTGTATAAAAAATACAGCCTTCCCGTTTCGGCTTTCATCCTGACTATTATTGCGGTTGCTGTATCTTCTATGAAAAGAAGAGGAGGAATGGGAATGAATCTGGCTATTGGTATTGGTCTTGCTTTTACATTTATCTTTTTTGACAAGATTTTCGGAACTCTGGCTGAAAAATCAAGCATACCTCCATTTATAGCCGTATGGCTTCCAAATTTTGTCTTTGGAATTTTAGCGATTTACCTGCTTCGAAATGCAAAAAGATAACAATCTCAAAAGCTACCTGAATCTCCACCTGATTGTTTTTATCTGGGGATTTACAGCAATCCTTGGCGAACTCATTACCATAAAAGAAGCGCCCGTAGTATGGTATAGAATGCTTCTTGCGGGAATTTTTATGCTTATCTACGTTTTGGTAACCAAAAAACCATGGCGCATTCCGGGAAAATCATTTTTCCATCTTATTAGTGTAGGCCTGATTATAGCCTTGCATTGGATATTTTTCTTCAAGGCAATTAACGTTTCGAATGTTTCGATTACGCTAGCTGTTTTTTCAACCGGAGCTTTTTTTGCATCTATCATGGAACCGATATTTTTTAATAGAAAAATGTTGTGGTATGAAGTGTTCTTCGGTCTAATTATAATTGGCGGACTATTAATGATTATGCAGGTAGAAACGCATTATGTTTTGGGAATGGTTTATGCGCTGATTTCCGTTTTTCTGGGTGTTACTTTTACACTTTTTAATGGCAAGCTGATACAAAAATATGACCCTTCCGTAATTACGCTTTATGAATTTTTTGCCGGTGTCTTTTTTGTGTCGCTCTATTTGTTATATGATGGGCAATTTACGGCTGAATTCTTTTCCGTATCTCAACATGACTGGATTTTACTGCTGGTACTTTCTTCCGTTTGCACGGCCTATGCCTTTACAGCATCGGTAAATGTCATGAAAAAACTTACACCCTATACCGTAATGCTTACTACTAATATGGAACCTGTTTATGGCATTATGCTGGCTTACATTATTTTAGGTGATAAGGAAAAGATGAGTCCTGCCTTTTATATTGGTGCGGTCATCATTCTGGCAACAGTTATTTTGAATGGAATTTTAAAAAATTATACAGCTAAAAAATCGCTTTTGGTCGATAAACAAAGCAATTCATAAGGACTGCTGATTTGATTTTTTAAGACAAAAAGAGGCTAAATCTTTTCAGAAATTAGCTTTTGTTCTTAAATGAAAATCCTATCTTTGCAGTTCGAACTAAACAAAAAATGCACAAGTCCTATGGAATATTTAGATTTTGAGCTCCCAATAAAAGAACTTGAAGACCAACTAGACAAATGCCAGGTAATTGGCCAAGAATCAGACGTTGACGTATCGAATACTTGCAAGCAGATTGAAAAAAAACTTGAAGAAACTAAAAAAAATATATACAAAAACCTAACTGCCTGGCAGCGCGTTCAGTTGTCAAGACATCCTAACCGTCCTTATACTATGGATCACGTGCATGCATTATGCGGTGATACTTTTCTGGAACTTTTTGGAGACAGAAGTTTCAAGGATGACAAAGCGATGATTGGAGGTTTGGGTAAAATTGGAGGGCAGTCATTTATGATTGTCGGACAGCAAAAAGGATACAATACAAAAACACGCCAGTACCGTAATTTTGGTATGGCAAATCCGGAAGGCTACCGTAAAGCATTGCGTTTAATGAAAATGGCAGAGAAATTCGGTATTCCGGTAATTACTTTGGTAGACACTCCCGGAGCATACCCTGGATTAGAAGCGGAAGAAAGAGGACAGGGAGAAGCAATTGCAAGAAACATTCTTGAAATGATTCGTCTTAAAGTTCCAATTATCACCATTATTGTTGGTGAAGGAGCGTCTGGAGGTGCTTTAGGAATAGGTGTTGGAGATAAAGTTTATATGTTAGAAAATACCTGGTATTCTGTAATTTCTCCGGAATCCTGCTCTTCTATTTTATGGAGAAGCTGGGAATTTAAAGAGCAGGCAGCTGAAGCTTTAAAACTGACTTCATTTGATATGAAAAAACAAAAACTGATTGACGATATTATTCCGGAACCGCTGGGTGGAGCCCACTATGACAGGGAAACAACGTTTAAATCTGTTGAAAAATACATATTGAAAGGATATAACGAATTAAAAGACTTATCAACAGCTGAATTAGTGGCCCAAAGAATGGACAAATACAGCAAAATGGGCGAATTTAAAGAGTAAACCTTACTAAAATCGAAACTAAATCCGAGGCCCCGTGGTTTCGGATTTTTTTTTGGTTATCAACACAATTTTAATACTTATAAACAAAAGTGGCTAACAAATCAAAAGGCTATTTCTTTTAATTTTGGCTACATTCGCATTATGGAAAATCTCAGAAATATAAACCCGGTTAGAGTAGATAAAACTACCATAATCAATCTTGAAAAAGGTAAGCTCCCGCCACAGGCTGTCGAATTGGAAGAAGCCGTTTTGGGGGCTATGATGATTGATAAAAAAGGGGTGGATGAGGTTATTGATATTCTCCAGCCCGATGCTTTCTATAAAGAAGCCCACAAGTATATTTTTGAAGCAATTGTACAGCTTTTCAACGATTCACAGCCCATTGACTTATTAACAGTTTCGGCTCAGCTTAAAAAGAATGCAAAACTGGATCTTTCAGGAGGTGATTTCTATCTGATTCAACTAACGCAGAAAATATCATCTTCAGCACATATCGAGTTCCATTCCAGAATTATTCTTCAAAAATTTATCCAGCGAAGCCTGATAAAAATTTCTTCCGAAATTATTGAAGAATCCTATGATGAGACTACAGACGTATTTGATTTGCTGGACAAGGCAGAATCAAAACTATATGAAGTTACTCAGGGAAATATAAAGAGAAGTTCTGAAACAGCCCAGAGTTTGGTAATCCAGGCAAAGAAAAGAATTGAAGAAATTGCCAATAAGGAAGGTCTGAGTGGTGTTGCTACCGGTTTTGAAAAGTTGGACAAAGTAACTTCAGGATGGCAGCCAAGTGACTTGATTATTATTGCGGCACGTCCGGGTATGGGTAAGACGGCTTTCGTTTTGTCGATGGCGAGAAATATTGCCATAGATTTTAACCATGCCGTAGCGGTTTTCTCTCTGGAGATGTCATC
Organism: Flavobacterium lindanitolerans; assembly: GCF_002846575.1. Taxonomy (NCBI): domain Bacteria; kingdom Pseudomonadati; phylum Bacteroidota; class Flavobacteriia; order Flavobacteriales; family Flavobacteriaceae; genus Flavobacterium; species Flavobacterium lindanitolerans. The sequence goes on along the minus strand of NZ_PJND01000011.1, from coordinate 14,766 downwards.
CGTACAGTTGATTACCCGTCTTATTTCTTCTGAAACAGGACTATCATCCGAAAAATTACGTACCGGAAAATTAGAAAAACACGAATGGGAACAGCTTAGTATCAAGGTGAAAAACCTTGAAAAGGCACCATTATATATTGATGATACACCATCGCTATCCATCTTTGATTTACGTGCCAAGGCGCGTCGTCTGGCTTCGCAATATGGAATTAAACTGATAATTATTGATTACCTCCAGTTGATGACAGCCGGTGGTGGTGGAAAAGGAGGAGGAAACCGTGAACAGGAAATTTCTACAATTTCCCGAAACCTGAAAGCCTTAGCTAAAGAATTGAACGTTCCGGTAATTGCACTTTCGCAGCTTTCCCGTGCCGTTGAAACTCGTGGTTCGAGTAAAAGGCCTTTGCTTTCGGATCTTAGGGAATCGGGAGCAATCGAGCAGGATGCCGATATCGTTTCGTTTATCTATCGTCCGGAATATTATAAAATTGACGAATGGGACGACGATGAGCATTCTCCAACAGAAGGACAGGCAGAATTTATCATTGCAAAACACAGAAATGGTAGCTTGGAAAACGTGAGGCTTAAATTTATTGGAAGTTTGGGTAAATTTGACAATCTTGATGAATTTGGAGGTGGTTTCGATGACCTCCCATCAAAAATGAATATGCAGGATGCGCCATTCCTGACCAAAAATCTGCCATCTGCCAATGAAGCATTTGGTAGTAACATGAACAATGTTGACGACGACAGCGATGTGCCATTCTAAAATAGAGTTAAATCCGCCCAATGAGGCGGATTTTTTTATAATTTGCTTCCCTAAACCGTTATCTTTGAAGTAAAATCTTTGGAATGCTTAAAAAAACAGCCTTTTTATTTCTTTTTTTCTTGCTCTCAGTTCCTTCCTGGGCCTCATTCATTTTGCTTCCTATGGATGAAACTACGCAAAAAAATCACCTGAAAGCTTATGGGATAACGTATTGGTCATTAGATAAACAGTACAAGGTAAGTTGGCTTTTGAATTACAGGGGAGGTTCATTTTTACTTCCGGATGCTCCTGAAATCAGAAAAGAATGCCAGATTCGCGGGGTCAGTTTTGAACTGCTTTCTGACAGTCAGGCCAATCAGATTTTGGATGAAATCAGCAGCCCTTCGCAAAATATGGAAACGGTAGTTTTGGAAAAGGCGCCTAAAATTGCAGTATATACACCAAAAGGGAAACAGCCCTGGGACGATGCAGTGACATTGGTACTCACCTATGCGGAAATTCCTTTTACGCCGGTTTATGATGAAGAAGTTTTGGCAGATGGTCTGCTTCTATATGACTGGCTTCACCTGCATCATGAAGATTTTACAGGACAGTATGGCAAATTTTATGGGGCATACAGAAATGCACCCTGGTATATTGAACAAAAGAAAGAAGCGGAAGCATTGGCTAAAAAGTTAGGCTACAGTAAGGTTTCTGATGAAAAATTGGCTGTTGCAAAAAAAATCCGCGATTTTGTAATAGGAGGTGGATTTATGTTTGCGATGTGCTCTGCCACTGACAGTTTTGATATTGCTCTGGCTGCCGACGGAGTGGATATTTGCGAACCTATGTTTGACGGTGATGAAAGTGAGGCAAATTATCAGGCGAAGATAAAATATGAAAACAGCTTTGCCTTTAAGGACTATATTCTGGAAAGAAATCCTATTATTTATGAATTTTCAGATATTGACATGACAATGAAAAGAAACGTACTGCCTGAAAAGGATTATTTTACGCTCATGGAATATTCTGCCAAATGGGATCCAATTCCAAGTATGCTCTGCCAGAACCATACGCAATTGGTTAAGGGTTTTATGGGACAAACCACATCTTTTGATAGCAATCGAATCAAATCGAGTGTTCTGGTTATGGGTGAAAATAAGGTAAACAACGAAGCAAGATATATTCATGGCACAAAAGGGAAAGGAATGTTTACTTATTTTGGCGGACATGACCCGGAAGACTACCAGCATAGAGTGGGTGACGCTCCAACGGTTTTAGACCTGCATCCTAATTCTCCCGGATATAGGCTGATACTTAATAATGTACTGTTCCCGGCAGCAAGAAAGAAAAAACTGAAAACATAATCTTTCCAATCTTTTTAACGGAATGAATTATCAAAAAATACTGCAAGAGGTTTACCTTGAGGCCAAATCGCTTCCGCAAATAGGGAATGTTGCTCAAACAATTCCGCAATTATCAAAAGTAAATCCTGATAAATTCGGAATTCATCTCACAACAATTAAGGGGCAAGACTTCGGAATAGGCGACAGCAATGAAAAATTTTCGATACAGAGTGTTTCCAAAGCGTTAACCGTAGCCCTGGCTTTTTCTTTTATGGGTGAAGAAATTTGGAAAAGAGTAGGAGTTGAGCCTTCTGGAACGGCTTTTAATTCTCTGGTACAATTGGAATTTGAAAAAGGAATTCCCCGAAATCCATTTATAAATGCAGGAGCTTTAGTCATAGCAGACATGCTGGTTTCGCATTTAAAACATCCTAAAGAAGATTTTTTGGCTTTTATAAGGACCATTTCGGGTACACAGGAAATAGACTTCAATTTAAAAGTGGCACAATCCGAAAAAGAGACAGGTTACAGAAATGCTGCTTTGGCTAACTTTTTGAAATCGTTTGGCAATATTGAAAACGATGTTGAAACAGTTTTGGATTTTTATTTCCACCAGTGCTCCATAGAAATGACCTGTAAGGAACTGGCACATTCATTTTATTTTTTTGCCAACGAAGGAAAAACGATGGATGGAAAGCAGATTTTATCAAAAAGTAATGTCAAACGACTAAATGCCCTGATGCAAACTTGTGGTTTTTATGATGAATCAGGAGAATTTACCTATAAGGTTGGCCTTCCTGGCAAAAGCGGAATAGGTGGAGGAATCGCAGCTTTGTTTCCAAAACACTTTACAATAGTGACTTGGAGTCCGCGACTAAATGAAAAAGGAAATTCGGAATTAGGCATGAACGCCTTAGAGTTGTTTACAACCAAAACAGGAATGTCTGTATTCTAATAAAAAAAATCCCAAGCTAAACTTGGGATTTTCTAGTTTCTACGAATAGTGTAGCTTTAGTTTTTTACAAACTTGATGTTTTTTTGGATAGTACCGTTTTCTATCTTTAGAACATAAGTGCCTGAAGCTAAATCTTTTACATCAATCGCAATCGTATCATTATTTGTAAATTCTAAAGATTTTATTTTTTTTCCTGTCATATCGAATACAGAGAATATCTTATTTTCTGCAGAATCTAATCCGGAAACATAAATTTGCTCTTGGGATGGATTAGGATAGATAGTAAAATTGTTTCCAGAATGTTCTTCAATACTAAGTCTTTTATCTCTTTTTGCTATAAATGTAAATGGATTAGTTGTAGGATTACTAATAGTAGTATTTCCCAAAACAAAATTAGAATCGCTTACTTGTCCGCTATAATAAAAAACATCCCCTGTGATATCGAGAATTATAGGATATCTGGAGATAATCGCCTCTGTTATTTTATAATAATCGCTGGCATTCCCGCTGCTATCATATTTTATAGAAAAAAGATTAGGCGTCCAGTTATTAGTTTGAAAAGTTATATTGTTTCCAAAATTTATGTAATTTGCAAAAACTCCTGTTACATACACATTATTGGTACTGTCAATATACATACGATCGAAAAAGTTGTATCCTAATCCTGTACTAGGTTGTGCGTCTGTAGCTAATTTTCCTGATTTTGCCCAAAGAACACTACCGTTTGTAGCATATTTTACTAGGAATGACCCATAATTACTAGGGAAATTAAGAGATACTCCACCAAAGTTGGTTGCAGAGCTATAGATATATCCCAGAAGATAGATGTTATTATTGCTATCAGTGGCAAGATCAGAAACGACACTATTGGCTGAAGAATTTGTTGGTGCCGTATTGGCCCAGGCTACATTGCCCGCATTGTCATATTTGGTTATAAATAAATTTGAATTGTTATTGGTTACTGTTTTCGTAATAGTAATAGAACCAAAAGTTGACGAGCGTGAAAAAATAACTCCTGCAACATATACATTACCTAAATTGTCTATTGCTAATCCTTTTATCTGTGTGCCTAATCTATGAAAGTCGCTAATTGAAGCAGTTCCTGTATAAGTAGACGATTTTAACCAAATTGCATTTCCGGATAAATCGAGTTTGGCAACAAATATTTTGTCCATATTGTTGACTACTGCCGTATATCCAACACTTGGAGTCGTAAGATTGTCAATCGAATAGGTGTCGCCGGAATGGATTCCTGCCATATATAGATTATTGTCTTTGAATTTTAGGAGTGTACTCCCACTAAAATTAAGCGGCTTGCTCCAGATAACATTGCCGTTTAAGTCTAATTTTGCGAGAAAACTCTTGGTCATATTGTCTGTGGCTTCGTAAGTACTATTGCCAATCGTTATGTTACCGTTATAATGTCCGGTAACATAAAAACTGTTATTGTTGTCGTAAGCGATAGAAGTCAGGTTTTCAAATTTTGATCCGGTAAAATGCTTGACAAATAAAAGGTTTCCTTCAGAATCGTGTTTAGAGATATACGCATCCATATATTTCACGTTTGGATTGACTGGTGCCTCGCTGGAATTTGCAATCACGGTTTCTCCGATTGTTACTGAAGTAGAACTGAAGGATCCAATTTGGTAGATGTTTTTCTGATTGTCCATAAAAGAACCGGTAATAGTACCGGCATTTAAATTTTCATAACCCTTGGCCCAACTCCAATCTGAATCTTGAGCATAGATAGAAAAACTTAATAAAAAGAACAGTAATGTAGTTTTATTCATAATTATTTTAGGGATTAGTTAGGTATGTGGATGTAAATATACTAATTAATTAAAATAATTATAAAAAAGAAAGCTGTTTAATGAATTTTCACTAAACAGCTTTTTATGATTTAAATTAGTCCATCCTCATTTTCTTTATCGAGATATTGCTGGACAATTTCGATGGCATTGGTTACGACATCGCTTAATGCGGTGATAAAAGTTCCTTCATCGGCACTATTGATGGCATGTTTAATAGCTTCGGTTTCTTTAGGTATGATTTCGTAAGTGATATCTCTTCCGGATTCTTCGATTCCTTCCAAAATCAAATTGATGATTTCTTCTTCCGTTCTTCCTCTGAGATGTTTTTCCTGTCGGATAATAATATGGTCAAACATTCTGCCTGCAATCATTCCACATTCCTTGATGTCTTCATCACGTCTGTCGCCCACACCTGCAATAATTCCTATTTTTCGGGAAGCCTCGATGTTATTCAGTAAATCTTCAATAGCCATATATCCTGATGGATTATGGGCGAAATCAATCATGACTTTGAATTTTTTGAATTCAAAAATGTTCATACGTCCCGGAGTTTGGGCAACGCTGGGAATAAAGGTTTGAAGTGAAAGGCTGATATCCTCTGTCTTAAAGCCCCATAAATAAGATGCGAGGGTAGCTGCAAGTACATTGGCAATCATGAATTTTGCCTTTCCGCCTAACGTAAGCGGAATATGCGCGGCTTTTTCAACACGTATTTTCCAATCGCCTTTCTTTATCGTAATATATCCGTTTTCATAAACAGCTACAATTCTTCCTTCTTTTCCTAACTTTTTAATCAGCGGATTCTCTTCATCCATACTGAAATAAGCCACATTACATTCCAATTCAGAAGCAATTTTTACACACTCTTCATCATCGGCATTTAAGATAGCCCAGCCGTCTTTTTTTACGCTTCGGACAACAACTTTCTTTACACGTGCCAAATCCGAAAGCGTATCGATATCACTCAATCCTAAATGGTCGGCAGAAATATTGGTAATGATGCCAATGTCACAACGGCTAAAACCAAGGCCGGAACGGAGTATTCCGCCACGGGCAGTTTCTAATACGGCAAACTCTACAGTAGGGTCTTTAAGAATATATTCGGTACTGATAGGCCCGGTTGTGTCACCTTTTTCCAGCATATGGTTTTGGATGTAGATACCGTCGGAAGTAGTGAATCCAACTTTATATCCGTTATTCTTAACGATATGGGCAAGGAGTCGGGTTGTTGTAGTCTTCCCGTTTGTACCGGTAACGGCAATAATAGGAATACGGCTTGGCTTTCCTGGCGGATAGAGCATGTCAATTACAGGCGAAGCAACATTTCTTGGCAATCCTTCAGAAGGAGCAAGGTGCATCCTGAAACCGGGAGCTGCATTAACCTCTAAAATAACACCGCCGTTTTCGTTCAAAGGTTGCGTCAGATTTTCGGCCATAATATCAATACCGCAAATATCCAATCCGATAACCCTGGAAATTCGTTCTGAAAGGAAGATGTTTTCGGGATGCATCATATCGGTAACATCAACAGAAGTTCCACCGGTGCTCAGGTTGGCAGTAGATTTCAGATAGACTATTTCTCCTTTGCGGGGAACAGTTTCTAAAGTATAATTCATCTTTTCCAAAAGATCGGTCGTATCGCGATCTACTGTAATTTCTGTAAGTACGTTTTCATGTCCGTATCCTCTGCGGGGATCCTGATTTTCAATCTCAATCAACTGTTCAATAGTATTGGTGCCGTTTCCTTTAACGTGTGCAGGAACCCTTTGAGCGGCTGCAACTACTTTATTGTCAATCACCAATACCCTGAAATCAAATCCGGTGATAAATTTTTCCACAATAACCCTGCGACTGTATTTTTGGGCATAGGCCAGTCCGGCTTTTGCATCTTCATAATTCGTCACATTAATAGAAGCCCCTTTTCCATGATTGCCATCCAAAGGTTTTATAACAATAGGATAACCTATTTTATCAATCGTATTTTGCAAGTCTTCTTCGTCTACACAAATAGAACCTTTGGCCACAGGAATAGAGGCATTGTCCAGCATCCTTTTGGTTTCCTCCTTATTACAGGCAATATCTACTGCAATACTACTTGTTTTGCAGGTAATTGTTGCCTGAAAACGCATCTGATTAATGCCATAACCCAACTGCACCAAAGAATTAGTTCCCAGACGAATCCACGGAATATCTCTGGCAACGGCCTCTTCGACAATACTTCCGGTACTTGGTCCTAAACGGTCGCGTTCTCTGATTTCACGCATTTTTTGAATATCGGCTTCCAGGTCATAATCTGTGCCGGCTATCAGTGATTCAGCAATTGCTACGGCAGATTCAGCGGCAAAAAGACCAACGTTTTCTTCGGTATAACTGAAAACCACATTATAGACACCGGGAGTTTTGGTTTCACGGGTTCTTCCAAATCCGGTTTCCATTCCGGCCAATGTCTGGATTTCCAAAGCAATATGTTCAATAACATGTCCCATCCATGTCCCTCTTTCAATTCGCATGAAAAAACCTCCGGGTACACCTTCTGAACATCGGTGTTCATACATGGTGGGAAACATGGCTTCGATTCTCTCTTTAAATCCGTCGATCTTATTCGTTGGATATTGCTCCATTTCTTCAAGATCCAAACGCATCTGGATTAATTTTTTTCTGCGGACGCTCCAAATATTTGGCCCGCGTAAGGCTTGTATTTTAAGTATTTTCATAAACGGATGGGTTAAGTAAGTTAATTAAAAGTGTAATTGTTTAGCATGTAAGGAATTATAGGTTATTGTGTGCCGTTTGCTACAGGATAGTAGCTATTGTATACGGATTTCGTTAAAAAAATTAAAATAAATTTCTACTAAAATAATTTTTTTAAAATATCAATCAAAATTTTTTTAAATTTTTACTATAAAACTATTGTTTGGGCTAAATTGTCAAAAGTTTAAATAAATATTACGCGTTTAATTGCGTTTTTTAAGTTTTTGGTTATTTTTACGGAATTCACATACCATTTGAAATGAATATAAAAGGAAAATTAATGATCATTGGAGGTGCTGTAGATAAAGGAAGTTTTACAGAAGCCAGTTTTGATGCCAATGTAGCCAATAACCTGAATTTCTTTGAAACAGGAATTTTAAAAAGGCTTTTGACCGAATCAAAACACAAAGAAAAATCAAGAATAGAAGTCATCACTACGGCTTCAAAAATACCCAGAGAAGTAGGTCCTGAATATGTAAAAGCATTGCAATATCTGAATGCAACCAATGTTGACGTTCTTCATATTGAAAAGAGAGAACAGGCAACAGATCCTGAAATACTGAAAAGACTCAGGGATGCAGATGTTGTCATGTTTACAGGAGGCGATCAGTTAAGATTGACCTCTATTTTAGGTGGAACAGAATTCCACGATATACTTCTTGATAAATACAAAAATGAAGATTTTGTGTATGCCGGAACATCAGCAGGAGCCGCAGCAGCTTCTAACAATATGATTTATCAGGGAAGCAGTTCTGAAGCATTATTAAAAGGAGAGGTAAAAATTACGAGCGGACTTGGACTTATTGACGATGTTATTATTGACACGCATTTTGTTCAAAGGGGAAGAATTGGAAGACTGTTTCAGGCAGTTGTAGGAAATCCTAAGGTGCTGGGAGTAGGATTGGGAGAAGATACAGGACTGCTGATTATAGATGACAAAATGGAAGCTATAGGTTCAGGATTGGTTATTCTGGTTGACGGACATCAAATAAAAGATACCAATCTTACGCAGGTTGAACTCGGACAGCCAATCTCAATCAACAACCTGATTGTACACGTGATGAGCAAATATGATACCTATGACCTCAAAACGAATAAAATGCACATCCAATCCTCTCAATACGTTTAGGAATGAAAATTATAATCCACGGAGGATTCTTTTCGGAGTCATCCACCAGCCAGGAAACCAAAGTAGCCAAGCAAAATGCTTTGTTGCGTATCGTAAAAGATTCGTATGAATTTCTAAAGACGCATTCTGCTTTAGAAACAGTGGTGTATGCGGTTTCTCTTCTGGAAGATGATGAACTGTTCAATGCCGGAATAGGTTCCCAGATACAAAGTGATGGGAAAATCAGGATGAGCGCCTCTTTAATGGATGGTTCAACACACAAGATGAGCGGAGTCATTAATATTGAGGAAGTAAAAAACCCAATCCAGGTTGCCCGGATTTTGCAGGATTATGACGATAAGGTTTTGGGTGGGAGTGGAGCAACAAACTTTGCCCGAAAGCACGGTTTTGAAGTGTTTTCTACAGAAATTCCTCAAAGAAGGACAGAGTATGAGGCAAAAGTAAAAGCTACCGGAACCGGAACTGTTGGCTGTGTTGCTTTAGACGGTGAAGGAAAAATAGCTGTTGCGACATCAACCGGAGGCAAAGGCTTTGAAATTCCGGGAAGGATATCGGATTCGGCTACCGTTGCAGGAAATTATGCCAATGAATTTTGTGGTGTAAGCCTCACCGGTGTTGGCGAAGATATTGTAAGCGGAGCAGTCGCAGCTAAAATCGTAACCCGTGTAACCGATGGATTTTCTTTAAAACAGGCCTTTGAAAAAACATTTAAGGAACTGAAACCTTTTGACGGTTTTGCCGGTGCAATTGCCATTGATAAAGATGGAACAATCTGCCATCAGGATTCACATCCGAGTATGGTGTTTGCCAGTTACGATGGAACTACAGAAGAAGTTTTTCAATAGAAACTATAAAAAAGCCCGGCAATTGCCGGGCTTTTTTATCATTTAGTCTAATGCCATTTCTGTAGAAATTGCGATGCGGTTCCACGCATTGATTGTCGTAATCATCATAATAATAGCAGCAATATATTCTTCGTCAAATAATCTTCGGGCATTGTCGTAGGTAGCTTTTGACAAGTGATTCTGGATTAGGGTAATCTCTTCGGTCATGGCTAAAATTGCCTGCTCTTCTTCTGTATAGAGTTGGGTTTCTCTCCAGGCATTCAACAGATAGATTCTTTGCTCGGTTTCACCCATTTTACGGGCGTCTCTCGTATGCATATTAATACAGTAGGCACAACCGTTAATTTGCGAAGCGCGGATTTTGATGAGTTCTTTGTGGATTGGGGTTAATGAAGTAGAAGCAAGGAATTTCTCTAACCCCATCATTGCTTTATAGGCCTCAGGAGCCGTTTTTAAAATATTTACTCTGGTTTCCATTTTGATGTGTTTTAAAGTTCACAACAAAGTTCCGTAAGATGGATTGGAAAAAACTTGAAGTACTTCAAGAAAACAGATTAGACTTTACCGGCTCTGATTTTACTCAGAAATTCAGGAGAAAAATCAAGATAGGAGGCAAGCATATATTGTGGAACGCGCTGTATAAATTCAGGAAATCTTGAATTCATGTGATGGTAGCGTTCTTCGGCAGACATCGTAAAGAGATATTTGATTCGGGTTTGCGAAGCGCCAAATGATTTTTGAATGATTAACCGGAAGTATCTTTCGAGTTTAGGCAATTCCAGTAATAAGGCTTCAAACGATTTGCGATCTATAGAAAGTGTCTCAATGGGTTCTATGGCCTGTATGTAAAAATGAGAAGGGATTTGTTCCTGGAAACTCAAATAATCAGCAATCCACCAATTCTCAATTCCAAATTGCAAGGTCTGTTCAACACCTTTACGGTTGTTGATATAAAAGCGCACGCATCCTTTTGTGATGAAATATTGTTTGTTGCAGATTTGCCCTTCTTCCAACATAATCTGCTTCTTCCTGAAACTTTCGGTTTCAAAATACGATAGTACGGTTTCTGCTTCCCAATTGTCTAAAGCAATAAACTTTCGTATATGTTGGAGTAAAGGATTCATAAGGCAAATATAGCAATAACAAAAAAACCACCTCTTTCGAGATGGTTTCTTTATAAGTAAGTAAGACAAATAGATTTATAAAACGTTTATTTTACTTTGTTAAGTATAGCTTTGAAAGCTTCAGGGTGGTTCATAGCCAAATCTGCAAGAACTTTTCTGTTCAATTCGATTCCGTTAGCTTTTACTTTACCCATGAATTGAGAATAAGACATTCCTTCCAATCTGGCTCCAGCGTTGATACGTTGAATCCACAAAGCGCGGAAATTTCTCTTATTCTGTTTTCTGTCGCGGTAAGCATAAGCCATTGCTTTCTCAACCGCGTTTTTCGCAACTGTCCAAACGTTTTTACGTCTGCCAAAGAAACCTTTGGCTTGCTTCATTATCTTTTTTCTTCTTGCTCTTTTAGCAACTGAATTTACTGATCTTGGCATAATTTTAATGTTTTTTTGTAGCAGGCGTCCTGAATTTAATCAAAGGATCTTATAAGCCGTACTCCAAGGTTATTTAATTGTTTTAACCTAAAGAATATTTATAGTCAAATGTTGTAAAATCTAAGGTCAATGACTTTAAGACTTTCTAACCTTCGACGTATTAGATAATTCTTAATTGTTCTTTAACGCTTTTCACGTCAGATTGGTGAACCAATGCAGAGTGAGTTAACGCTAGTTTACGCTTTTTAGATTTCTTAGTCAAAATGTGACTTTTGAAAGCGTGCTTTCTTTTGATTTTTCCAGAACCAGTAACTTTGAAACGTTTTTTGGCGCTAGATTTAGTTTTCATTTTAGGCATCTTTTCCTAGTGTATTTGAATTGTCTTACTTACTTATTCTTTAGTCTAAAGTTGCAAAGTATTAAGGTTTGAAAGTCTTAAAGTTGATAAGCTAATATTGAATATCCGACTTTACTACTTTTTCCTTTGTGACTTTTTCCTTTGTGACTTTTAACTTTTTGACTTATTTCTTTTTCTTAGGAGCAATGAACATAATCATTCTCTTTCCTTCTAAAATTGGCAAAGCTTCTACTTTTCCGAATTCCTCTAAATCCTGAGCCAAACGCAATAAAAGAATTTGTCCTTGGTCTTTATAGATAATCGAACGACCCTTGAAGAAAACAAAAGCTTTTAGCTTAGAACCCTCTTTAAGGAACTTCTCAGCATTCTTTCTTTTGAATTCGTAATCGTGCTCATCTGTTTGCGGACCGAAACGAATTTCCTTTACTGTAATTTGAGTAGATTTTGCTTTCAATTCCTTTTCGCGCTTTTTTTGCATGTAAAGGAATTTCTTATAATCCATGATTTTACAAACCGGAGGTTCTGCATTCGGAGAAATCTCAACCAGGTCAAGTTCCTGCTCTTCTGCCATCCTTAGTGCCTCAGAAGTCTTATAAACTTTCGGCTCTACGTTGTCTCCTACAAGGCGTACTTCCGGGACACGAATCAGGTTGTTGATTCTGTGTGCATCTTTCTTTTCTACTCGAGGTTGTTGACCTCTGTTGTTTCTTATTGCTATGGCTCTAAAATTTTAAGTTAAACTCCAAATGTTTTTAATGTCTTTTTTATTTCTTCATCGACAATAGCGGCAAATTCTTCAATTGTAACGCTGATATTTCCTTTACCTTCCTGTCCGTGACGACGTACAGAAACGGTTCCGTTTTTCTCTTCTTCTTCGCCTACAATCAGCATAAATGGGTATTTCTGTACTTCAGCCTCCCTGATTTTTTTGCCTATTGTTTCGTTTCTATTATCAATTAGGGCGCGAATTTCGTGATTTTCTAGCAAATCTAAAACTTTTTTCGCATAATTTTCATATTTCTCGCTCAAAGACAATATAATAGCCTGTTCCGGCATTAGCCAAATCGGGAAATTTCCAGCTGTATGTTCCAGCAAAATAGCAATGAATCGCTCCATCGATCCGAATGGTGCTCTGTGAATCATTACAGGACGGTGCAATTCGTTGTCAGAACCTTTGTAAGTCAGGTCAAAACGCTCCGGAAGATTATAGTCTACCTGGATGGTTCCTAACTGCCACTGTCTTCCCAAGGCATCTTTTACCATGAAATCCAGTTTAGGGCCATAGAAAGCCGCTTCGCCATATTCAACAACAGTATTCAACCCTTTGTCTCTTGCTGCATTGATAATCGCGTTTTCTGCCTTTTCCCAGTTTTCTTCCGTACCTATATATTTAGACCTGTTCTCCTTGTCTCTTAAAGATATCTGGGCGGTAAAGTTTTCGAATCCTAAAGAACCAAATACATAAAGTACCAGGTCGATTACTTTTTTGAACTCTTCATCCAATTGCTCCGGAGTACAGAAAATATGCGCATCATCTTGAGTAAACCCGCGAACACGAGTCAAGCCGTGAAGCTCACCCGACTGCTCATATCTATATACTGTACCAAATTCTGCATAACGCTTAGGTAAATCTTTGTATGACCAGGGTCTTGCATTGAAGATTTCGCAGTGGTGAGGGCAGTTCATCGGTTTCAATAAAAATTCCTCTCCTTCAGCAGGGGTGTGGATGGGCTGGAAACTATCAGCGCCATACTTTTCATAGTGGCCTGAAGTTACATACAATTCTTTTTGTCCGATATGTGGTGTTACTACTTGTTCGTAACCCGCTTTCTTTTGTGCCTTTTTCAGGAACTGTTCCAAACGGTCTCTCAAAGCAGCGCCTTTTGGTAGCCACAATGGAAGACCTTGTCCTACTTTTTGTGAAAAAGCAAACAATTCCAATTCTTTTCCTAGTTTTCTATGGTCACGTCTTTTGGCTTCTTCTAACAATTCAAGATAATCAGTCAGGTCTTTCTGTTTAGGGAATGAAATTCCATAAACGCGGGTCAATTGCTTATTTTTCTCGTCTCCTCTCCAATAAGCACCGGCAATGCTCATGATTTTCATGGCCTTGATGATTCCTGTATTTGGAATATGTCCACCTCGGCATAAATCGCTGAAAGTTGCATGGTCGCAGAATGTAATTGTTCCGTCTTCAAGATTCTGGATTAATTCAGTCTTGTATTCGTTGTCCTTATATATAGCCAATGCTTCTGCTTTTGAAACAGAACGCATTTTGAATTCATGCTTTTCACGGGAAATTTCAAGAACACGATCCTCGATTCTTTTAAAATCAGCATCGGTAATCTTTTGGTCCCCAAAATCTACATCATAATAAAACCCGTTATCAATAGCCGGTCCTAAAGTTAGTTTGATTCCAGGGAATAACTCCTCTAGGGCTTGAGCCATAACGTGGGATGTAGAATGCCAGAACGCTTTTTTGCCTTCTATGTCATTCCATGTATATAATATGAGTGACCCGTCCGTCGTTAGTGATGTCGTCGTTTCAACAGTAGTTCCGTTAAAAGAAGCAGAAATAACATTTCTGGCTAATCCTTCACTAATGCTTTTCGCAACATCCATCGGAGTTACACCTTGTGCAAACTCCTTAACTGACCCATCGGGTAACGTAATCTTTATCATCGTATAAAATTTATGTCCGCAAATATAGAAGTTTCTCAAAATACATACAATATATATACGTATATATAATAGGTGCGATATGTTTTTTGAGATTAAGGGGCGAAAGTAATGGTTGAATAAGGTTTTGTTAAGGATTGGAGGCGACGGTCAAAAAAAAAGTTTTAACTCAAAGTAGTGTTTCGCAGGGAGTTAGCTTTTGGGTTAAGAAAATATCAAAAAAAAGTTACCAAAAAACTTGCAAAACGAATAAAAGGTGCTACTTTTGCACCCGCAATAAAGGCGAAGTTCATAGGTAAATACTGGCAGGAAGCAGGTTTAAAAAAGGGATAAATTTTTCCAAAAATAAATTTGCGAGTTTCAAAAAAGGTTTTTACTTTTGCACCCGCAATCAGGGCAACGTTCATAGGGAAAATGCGATACCGGCTTTCAGGAAAAAAATTTTCCCGAAAAGCTTGCGTGAAACGGAAAAGGTCCATATCTTTGCCGTCCGTAAAAACGGTAAGGCCTCCGGCAAAAAAAATAAAATTTTTTTTCCGAAAAGGCTTGCGGGACTCGAAAAGAGTGTTACCTTTGCAGCCGCTCCGCG